>DASXKV010000043.1 GCA_036496605.1 Gemmatimonadaceae bacterium
CCCCCCCGCCCCCGTTCTGCTGAACTTGAGAGGGCCCAGGGTCTGGGGGTAGGGCGTAGGGCTAGCCTGCTCGATCGGTCTGAGGACGACAATCAAGGGTTACGATGCGACCATATCCGCTTCTATTCGTGTTGGTCTTCACCGCCTCGTGCGGACGACGCGCCCACGAGTCGGTCGAGGCGTTCCGATGGCAACAGGAGATTCCGCCCGGTACCACCATTCATCTGCGAACACGCTCGGGCCGGATCGAAGTCGTTCCCGCCGACGATCGTTCGGCGCGCATAACCGGCTCGACACATTGGATCGGCCGAACCGATCCAATTCGCTTCGCATGGAATCAGCGCGGCACCGACGTCTATGTGTGCGCGCTGTGGACGAGGCGAGGTGATTGCGACGAGCACAACGACGGTCTGCGTGGGCCCGATGATTCCTGGTTGGACATGTTCAGCCTCTTCAAGCACCGATCGACCAACGCCGTTGCGTCGATCCGCGTATCGCTGCCCTCGGGCGTCAAAGTAGACGCTCGCTCGCTGAATGGATCGATCTCGATGCAAGGTGCCACGAACGGCATCACCGCGCGCACACTCAACGGATCGATCGAGATCGAGAAGTCCGCTGGGCCTGTCGAAGCGAAAGGGACGAATGGCAGCATCGAGGTCGCACTCGATTCTCTCGCGCCGGAAGACCAAGTCGTCGTAGAGAGTGTGAACGGCAACGCGACCGCTGTTCTTCCGCCAAGCTTGGAGGGCGAAGTGCAGTTGAGCACGGTGAACGGTCGAGTCAGAAGTGATTTCCCGGTCAGCACCGAGGGCGAGTTGAGCCGCAACAAACTCCACGGACAGATTGGCAAGTCCTCGCGAGAGGTTCGGTTGCGAACGGTCAATGGCAACGTCTCCTTATTGAAGCAGGGAGAGGCGCAGCCGGAGCCCGCTGCCGCCACTCACGATCGCGGCCGACGGAGCTGAGACCCATACGGCTCTTTGCGCTCGGCACCGGGTATATATTCTCGTCGATTCTTCAGCGGAGTCTTAGCTCGTCATGGGCTACTCGTATAATCCTGCGGTCAGAGCACTCCCTGTTCGCAGTGGCGTCGAGCGCGCGACGCTCGTTCGTCGCACCTACGCGCTTGTCTTTGCCAGCATTGTTGTCACGATGCTCGGCGCAGGCTTTGCCGTCACACAGCCACGTCTCATCACGGCCGTGTGGCAGCACCCTTTCATCACGTTCCTCTGCACGCTCTTGCCCCTGTGGATGGCGCTGCGGAATCATCGCACGTTCCCACAGAACCTCGGCTTCACTTTCCTCTTCACGTTCGTCGAGGGAATCTGGATCTCGCCGTTGCTCGTGTTCTATGAACGCATGCAGCCTGGCGTCCTCGGACAGGCAGGTTTGCTGACGTTTACCACCTTTGCCGTACTGTCTTTGTACGGGGTATTCAGTCGGCGCGACTTCAGCGCTTGGGGTGGATTCTTCACGATCGGGCTCTGGGTGCTGATCGCGACGTCGCTCCTGAACATGTTCTTCCGCAATGCCAACGCGTCGCTCTGGCTGGCCGCGGGAACGATCTTCGTATTTGGCGGCCTGCTTGTCTTCGACACGTGGCGTATCGTGCGCTCCGGCGCGTATGGCGAAGACGACTACGTGCCCGCTGCCGTGCAGATCTATCTCGACCTGCTGAATATTTTCCTGGCGGTCCTGCAGCTGTTGACTGGGGGCAATCGCCGAAACTAATGGCGCCTAACGGCGATCTCCGGTGCGCCGACTCGCTTGTGTGTTCGCTCATCCCGATGACGAGACATTCGCGGCCGGCGGCACAATAGCCAAGCTGGCAGCGGCCGCAACACGAATCGACCTCTTTTGCGCGACTGACGGGGATGCCGGAAAGAATTCCGGCATCCCCGTTTCTTCACGCGCGGAGCTCGGCGCACTCCGTCGTACTGAGCTCGCGGCAGCCTCGCGCATTCTCGGGATCGCGTCGCTCTCGACGCCAGGCCACGGTGACGGCGTGCTCCGAGACGTCGATCCCGATCGACTGATCGGCGAGATCGTGTTGTTTCTGCGGCAACACCGCCCTCACGTGGTACTGACCTTCGGACCAGAGGGCGCGCCGACGCAGCACCGCGATCATCGGGCGATCTCGCGTGCGGCGACGGCCGCGTTCTTTCTCGCTCCACTCTCTACGGAGTACAAGGATCAACTCCGCGAGGTCGAGCCGCATGCCGCTTCGCGATTGTACTACTGTGCCTGGGAGCAACCTGCTCCGGATGCAGAGCTCGCGACGCTGAGCGTGAGCGCTACCTGTTGCGTAGACGTGTCCGCCTATCTCGCGACGAAGCGGTCTGCATTCTTCGCCCACGGCACGCAACGACAGCACCTGACCCGCTTCGAGCAACTTGCGATGTCACCGATCGAGCGCTTCGGCATGGCCACAGGCCTACGACAACCCCAAAGCGTGACGGAGAGCTTGTTCGAGGGTCTATGACTTCGTCGCGGCTTTCTCGATGTCCTCTGCGAGCTTCAGATCGGCCTCGGTAATGCCGCCAGCATCGTGCGTCGACAGAATACACGTGATCTTCGTGTATCGGATGTCGATGTCAGGATGATGATTCTTCGCGTCCGCCGCCTTGGCGACCCGATCGACGAAGGCAATGCCGAGGGCGAACGATCCGAAGGTATACGTCTTAGTGAGAGTGTCACCGCGACGTGCCCACCCAGCCAGTTTGCCGAGGGCACGCTGAATCTCGAGATCAGAGAGCTTGGTACGCATGGAGCAAAGGTGTCCTGAGTTCGGAACGCCAAAGATTCTACAAAGTCCGTGGCCTGTCGGCCATGTTCGATCGAGCGATCACCGGCGCGCCGCCCGACAAGGGACGGCGCTGATCGGCTTGCTCGTAGCGGTCGCCCTTACCCCCGCCCGAGCACAGACGCCGCGGGACACCACTCTGCGCGTCGTGACATCGAGGGGTAATCATTGGTGGCAGCTGTTCGCCGCTGGATTCGCGTCGAGCGTTCTGGCGCACGAAGGCGGACACATCGCTGCGGCATACGTCGTTGGCGGTCGCCCGAGCTTCGGACTGAACGAAGGGCGGCCAACGATCTACTCTGGCATCGATGCCAATCTGGATCCAGGAAAACAGTTCGTTTTTTCGTCGGCTGGATTGACGGTGCAATCCGTCCTCGACGAGGTGATTCTCGACGCGCCGCACCATCCGCAGAGTACTGCGGGTTCCTTCGAGCGCGGATTGCTCGCCGGCGGCATTGCAACCTCGCTGTTCTACATCACCATTGGCCGAACCGGGAGCGTTTCCGACGTCGACTTCATGGCGCGAACGTCGACACTGTCGAAGACATCGATCTCGGCGATCTATGGCAGCGTTGCGCTCATGCACACCTGGCGGATCGCGCACAACGGTCGCTACGCGCATTTCTTCGCACGACCCAATCCGCTCGGCGGAATGCGAGTCGGCATATCGGTCGATCCTTCGCCGTGAACTCGAGCCTAACGACTACGGCAGGGCGGTGAACACGCTCCCGTCGGCAACGCGCGCAGTTTGGCGTAAGCCGGAAGCCGCTTGGAGCGCTTCCGCTCCTATCTGATCGGGACTCGGCTGATCGAACACGATTACTACGCCGTTCCGCGCGCGGACGGTGTCAGCAAACGCGCGAAGAAGCTCGGCGGTGCCGTCGCGCGGCATCTCGTGCGACGTGCGATGCAGGTAGAAGAAGACCGCGGCAGGCCAATTCGTATATAGCGGTCTGCTCGGCGCATTTGATTGCGCCCAGGCGAGGAGGGGCGATTTGCTCCATTGATCCTGCGCAAAGTCCTGCCCGTTCTCGAGCGCCCAGCTCACCTCATCTTGCGTAACCGTCGCCGAAGCGGCGAACCACGTCATTAAGAGCGCGCCACACGCGACACGCGCGGGCAGCCGGTGCTGTCGCCACCATTCGCGAATCCCAATCGCAGCGATAATCGCCGTCAGGAGAAAGAGCGGCGCGAGCAAGCGATTATCGAATGGAATGCCAGGATCGGCGAGGAGCCGAGAGGCCACGAGTACGACGACGTAGCACGAGGCGATCGTGATGGTGGCGCCGATCGTTCGCTTGGCGAGCGAGTCAGCAGACGTTCTGTATCCGCTGACGGTGATACCCACGAGCGCGACAATCGCAATAAGGGCGAGCCATTCACGACCCGGCAACGTCTGGTCGGACATCAGCGGAACCATCCAGGCGACAATCGTGTCGATGCCCATGCGGACCGTCTCGAGAAAACCGCCGTAGGCGTTCAATGTACGAATGTCACGTGCGCCACTCGTTAGGTGCAAGTGAATGAGCCACCAGCCCACAAGCGCAATGGCGGGGAGGGCGCTGGCAACCGCCCGACGAAGCCGGGCCACGGGTGCGCCTGGTCGCCAGAGCATCCACAGCGCAACGGCACCGACTATGGCCGCACCGGCGTAGCGAGTGAGCATCGCGAGAGCGGCGGCGATTCCCGCAATCACCGCGCACTTCAGCACCTCGCGTTCCTCGCTCTGTCGCGACGCGCTCATCATCGCGCCGAGTGCACCAATGATGCATGCGAGAAAGAGCGGCTCACTGAGCACCGAGAGATGCTGTTCCACGAACGCCGGCATGGCGAAGAGCGCCAGAGTCACAGCGATGCCTGCCGTGAGGCCGGATACGCTCGCCACGAGCCAGAGGGTCAATGCGATGCCGACAAAAACCGCAGCCGCATTCACGGCGCGAGCGGCGCTCATCGGTGGAAGACCGGCCCGCAGCATCAAGGCGATGGCAGTTGGATAACCGGGAGGAAAGTGCGCGAGCGCGGACGTGCTATCCCGGGTCAGCCAGTCAGCAATCGGGATTCGATACCCGTCGCTCTTGGCAAGCGATTCCGCGGCACCGAGATAGGAGGCCGAGTCCGGGTCCAGGCCGGGGCCAGGAGACGACGTAATCGCGACGGCCATCGTCGCGGCGAGAGCACCGGCGAGGAGCGCGGCTAGAAAGCCGGCGAGGGACTTGCGGCTTCGGAGTATGTTCGGTAGATCCGATTGTCTCACACCTATGACTCGACCTCTTTCTCCGGAAACCGCTGCCCCCCGGCGCGCAAAACAGGGAACTCTCTTCGCGGATGGTGCGCTCGGAGTGCGCGTACTGCCCGTGATCGGGGAGCAGAAAGATATCAATTACTACGGCTCCGTCGCCCGCGGGGTCCTCAATGGACCCGAGGTGACGGGAATGGGCTTCTGGTCCATCAATCCGTATGTGGGATGCGCGTTCGGCTGCGCATACTGCTACGCTCGTTATGCACATCGATACGTTCTGGAGCGCGCGGCGACGGCGAACCCGGAGCACGACGGATTGCAGGACGCGATGGAGACGATGCCGCCGTGGCTGGCATTCGAGCGGCGCATTTTCGTGAAAGAGAACGCGGCAGATGTGTTGCGGCGCGTGTTGCGGCACGGGTCGGACCGACACCTCGCCTTGCTCGGCGAGGAGAGCATCGTCATCGGCACGGCGACGGATCCCTACCAGCCGGCGGAGCGACGGTTTCGCGTAACGCGGAGCGTGCTCGAGGTGCTCGCCGAGCACGCGGGGCTCTCGATCGTGATCATCACGAAGAGTCCACTGGTGACGCGCGATGTTGATGTCCTGCTGCGCATCGCGCGGAATTCACGGATCGCGGTGCACCTCTCACTCATCACGCTCGATCGTGCGCTGGCTCGGCGCCTGGAGCCGCGAGCGCCGACGCCGGAGGCGCGCGTGCGTGCACTGACGCGGCTGCGCGAGCACGGAATTGACGTCGGCATCAATGTGATGCCGGTACTTCCTGGCATCACGGACGCACCGGAGCAACTGGATCATCTTGTGCGAACGGTGGCGGAGCATGGCGCGACGTACGTGAATGCGTGCGCGTTGCGGTTGCAGTCCGCGGCCCGGCAGCGCTATCTGCCATTCATCGAGCAGGAATTTCCGGAGCTGGCGGCGCGATACCGCGCAACGTATTCGCGCGGCTACTCGGTTGGAGAGCGGTATCGCGCGGGATTGCAGGAATATTTCAAGCGGACCTGCGAACGGTATGGAGTACCGTTCGGGCACGGGGGGGAAGGCGGTGAGGAGGACACGGGTGCGGATCCGCAGCGTGTGGGCGCGCGGGTGGTGGCGGAGCAGTTGGGCTTGGAGTTATGAAGATTTGAGCCGTTAGGCATACCTCAAGTGACCAGACTCGTTAGTGGACCGACGTCGTACTCCGCGATCTCGCCGCGGCGGCGGGCCCACTCGCGGACAGCGCGACGATCATCTTCGGTCGCGTTGGTGTCGGGACGATAGAGGAGGCGCGCGAGACCCGAGAGGTGATCGGTGCCGTGGTCGCAGGTGAGGCCGCGAGCTTCCATGGGTCCCGCGAGGAAATCGTCCCACAATTCGAGCGCCCCGTCTTCGCCGAGGCCGTCGGTGAGTCGAAACCGAATCGCGAATCCGAGTTTGGGTGCGGGTGCGACGTGCTCCATCGGCGCCTCCCTGCGGCAGAATCGTGTGGGCAAGCTGAACGCTCGTAGCGTGGTGGCGTTCGGGAGGAGCGTCAAGCTCAGCAGAGCAGAGGGCAACTGGTGGGCGACGCAATTGGGAGGTCTCCTTCTTGCTTTCGGTTTTTATTCGGAATAGCTTATTCGCCCCTCCTCCTCGGCAGTCTCGACGGTCGTTTGAACGAGAAGAACCTAGATGCTCCCACAGACTCTCGTCGATTTTCTTCCCCTCCCCCTTTCTGCTCCCGCGAGCGCCGGTGTTCGCACGCTGTCTACGGGCGTGGAGGCACTCGATGCGGGGCTGTCGGATGGTGGGTTGCCACGAGGGCGATTGACGGAAGTCGTCGGCGCGCGGGGGAGCGGGAAAGCGACGCTGCTCCGCCAGATCGTCGAGCAGACGTTGAGTGAAGCGGGATGGGTGGCGTACATCGATGCGACGCGCACGCTCGCGGCAAGCGACTGGGCCCACCTCGGCGACGAGGAGGGCTTGTGGATGGTCCGCCCGCGCGATCCATCACGAGCGGCGTGGTGTGCCGACGTGCTGCTGCGGTGCGGAGCGTTCGCACTGGTCATCATCGACTCGGCGCCCGTGCTATCGCGCGGCGTGGCCGTTCGTCTAACGAGACTCGCGCGGGAATCGGGAGCCGCGCTGGTGATCGCCGGGGAGGAAGGGAGCGGTTCGTTGTTGGGGGGGGCGGTCCGTCTTCACGTCGAACGAGAAGCAGGCGGCGGGGGACGACGCGGCCGTGGTCTCGCCCCGCGTCGTCACCCGCCGCCTGATCGACGCATGACCATCGTTGTCGAAAAGGGGGGCGGGGGAACTCATCGAACCGTGGAGGTCAGCTGTGCAATTGGAGTGGCGCGTCGCCTGTGTACGTATCCCGAGGTTCCCGATCGGCGCGGTGTGGCGCGCCGCACAGCGGGGGGATCTGGGAGCGAGCGACGTCCAGCTGCTCTTGCCGTTCCGAGCTCCGGAGCAACAGGACCTAACGATTCATCCGGCGCCACCCGCGTTCTTGCGCGGAAACGGCGGTGCGCCGAACCCGCATTCGGAGTCGGAGATCTCCAGGGCGACGATCTCCTCGCCTCGACAGATAACGGGCGAACACTGGGATGACGTTCCGATCGTTCTAACGGAGCTCGCCGGTCCCAAAACGACAGCAGGACGACGGCGATTGCGCGCTGTGTCTGCCGCGTCGGGGCGCGCGGGCATTCGTGCGGGGATGACCCTCGCGGAGGCACGAGCGATCTGCACGGAGGTGCACGAGTATCTCTGGAACGATGTCGCGATCGCCGGCGCAACGACGGAGATGACGGCGCAGCTTCTCGCCGCGAGTCCGCAGGTCACGCCGGTGGCAGGCACACCGGGAATGTGGTGGGTCGGCGCATCCGGCTTCGGCGGCCGCGGCGGAGAACGGGAGTTGGCGTACACGATGCGCCGCATTGCCACGCGCTGGCATCCACGACCTCGTGTGGCGATCGCCGATTCCTGTGTCGCGGCCCGCGCAGCGACATGGGCCGGCACGTCATTCCAGCAGGGTGACGATCGGTCACTTGTCTGCATCGTGCCGCACGGACATGACGCAGGCTATCTCGCACCGGCACCTCTGGCACTCGTCCCGATGGGGGACGAGCTGCGCCTGGCGCTGCAGGCGCTCGGGCTGCGCACGGTGGGTTCGTTCGCGGCGTTGTCGGCGGAAGACGTCGAGCGGCGGTGGGGCGCTGAAGGCCTGGAGGCGTGGCGATTGACGCATGGCGAGGACCATCGGCGTCCCGTGCTCGCGCGCGTGCCCGATTTACCCGTGGTCGACGCCGAGCTGCCGATGCCGGCGACGACGATGGAGCCGATTCTCTTTCTTGTCCGAGCAGCGCTCGAACGCCTAACGACTCATCTCGTCGCTCGCGGCCAAGCGGTGGCGGCGCTGTCGATCACACTCAGTCTCGACGATCGTCGCGGCGCGCTGCCTGCGAACGCGCTCGCTCGGACGCACACGGTGACGCGCGAGATCCGACTCGCGCGCCCTGTCGCGCGGGCAACGCCGCTCCTCGAACGTTGTCGAGCACTGCTGGACACGTGGCCCTTGAGCGCGCCGGCGATCGGCGTCGGCGTGGCGATCGTCGCCGCGGCGCCGCTTTCGGGAGAGCAAGGTGATCTGCTCAATGCCGCTTGGCGCGACGCGGCAGCAGTCGATGCGGCGCTTGCCCGGCTCCGTGCGGAGCTGGGACCGAATGTCGTCGTGAAGCCGGTTGCGCGAGACGCGCATGTGCCAGAGAGAGCGGGAGCGTGGATCGAAGAAAGCGCAAATGATAAAAGTGCAACTGATGGGACTACAACCGCGGTCCGGAGTGATCCTGCGATTCGACTGCTCGAGTCGCCGGAGTCGGTGTTTGTCGTATGCGACGATGGCGTGCCGCGCGCGGTGACGTGGCGCGGGCGACGTCTCACGATCGAGCGGGCCATCGGGCCAGAGCGATTGTCCGGTGACTGGTGGGACGACGGCTACCGCCGCGACTACTGGCGATGCGAAAGCGCGTTCGGGGATTTCGTTCTGTATCTCGACCGGATGGACGATCAGTGGTGGGTGCAGGGGTGGTTCGATTGACGGGATCGATCAAGCCTAACGACTACGTCGAGCTGCACTGCCACTCCTCTTTTTCCCTGCTCGACGGCGCGGCATTGCCGGAAGTGCTGGCAGCGCGCGCAGCCGATCTCGGCATGCCGGCGCTCGCGCTCACCGATCACGATGAGTTGGGCGGCGCCGTGCGATTTGCCCAAGCGACGCGTGAGGTGGGGATCGAAGGAATCATCGGAGCGGAAGTGACCATCCGGGTCGAGAGTAGAGGGCACAGGGTGGAGGGTGGGACCCCGCAACTCCCTACCCGCAACTCTCTACACTCCACTCATCTCGTTCTTCTCGCCGAGACGCGCGAAGGCTATGGCAATCTGTCGACCCTCATCACGCGCGCGCGAATGGAGAATGCACGGGGAGAACCGAGCGTCTCGCTCGATCTGCTCGCGCAGCATGCGCGGGGCTTATTCGCGCTTACCGGTTGTCCGCGCGGGTGGGTTCCGTCGCTCGTCGCTGCGGGTGATGTCGACGGAGCGTGCGAAGCGGCAGCGATTCTCATGGACGCATTCGATCGCCGCATGGCGATCGAATGCTGGGACCACGGACTCGCCGAAGAACGAGCGATCGTCGGTAGTCTGATCCAGGTCGCGCGTGCGCTCGACATCCCCTGGGTCGTGACGAACGACGTGCATTACGCGCGAGCACGCGACCGTATCGTGCACGACGTGTTGTCATGCCTCCGCTACGACAAGAAGCTCGATGACATGGGAACGCGCTTGCGGCCTAACGGTGAATGGCATCTCAAGGGCGCCGCGCAGATGCGGCGGCGATGGCAACATGCCGCGGAGGGAGTCGTCGCGACGCGAGCGATCGCCGAGCGATGTTCGTTTCGTATGAATCAGCTCGAGCCAGCGCTTCCCACCTTCCCCTTACCGCCGAAGGTCACGACCGACGAATACCTCGAGCGACTGGTCATTCAAGGTGCGCAGGAGCGGTGGGGAGTCCGGGACGGCGACGCGGCTTTCCCGAGTGAAGCCCATCGCCGGCAAGTCGAGCACGAGCTCGGGATGATTCGCCAGCTCAAGCTCGCCGGCTACTTCCTCATCGTCTGGGATATCGTGCGCTTCGCGCGGCGCGAGGGGATTCTGTGTCAGGGACGAGGATCCGCCGCGAACTCCGCGGTGTGTTATTGCCTCGGCATTACCGCGATCGATCCGATCCGGCTTGGATTGCTCTTCGAACGATTTCTGAGTGAGGAACGCCGGGAAGCACCGGACATCGACATCGACTTCGCCCATCGTGAGCGCGAGCGCGTGATCCAGTACGTGTACGAGAAATACGGTCGTGAGCACGCGGCGATGGTGTGCGAGCAGATCACGTATCGCGGCCGCTCGGCGGTGCGCGATGCGGCCCGCGTGCTGGGATTCTCCGTCGAACAAGCGGATCGGCTGTCGATGCTCAGCGATCGTTTTTCGGCGCGGGCGACGGCCGAGGCGCTGCGCGGGAATTCGTTAGGCAACGGTGGCGATGAGCGCGAGGAGACACCCGAAGAAGTCATCGCTCGCGCCTTCGGGCAGCAGATGATCCCGGGAACGACGGCGACCATGCAATCGAGAGAGGTGAAAGAGGCAGCCAAGCGCGTCGAGGGGAGCGCGTCGAGGGCAGAGGGTGATCAGGAAGCATCGAAGCGAGCAGCAATGGGAAAAAAGCAGCTGACCGCAGCAGACCGGCCGACGGAGGATCGTAAGTCACCGCTCGTACACGCTGGACTTGACCCCTCGGACAAACGCGTGCGAGCGCTCGCCGAGATCGTCGGCGGCCTGCATCAGATCCCGCGTCACCGTTCGATTCACGTCGGAGGATTCGTCCTGACGGCCGAACCGTTGTCGACGATCGTGCCAATCGAACCGGCGTCGATGCCCGACCGGACCGTGATCCAGTGGGAGAAAGACGATCTCGATCCGGTGGGTCTCGTGAAGATCGATCTCCTCGGTCTCGGGATGCTGACGCTGATTCAGGATTGTCTGCTGTATGTCCGGCAAACGCGCGGCATCACCGTGGATCTCGCACAGCTGGACATGAACGACCAGGCGGTATACGACGACCTCTGTGCCGCCGATACGATCGGCCTGTTCCAGGTCGAGAGCCGTGCGCAGATGAATACGTTGCCGCGGCTCAAGCCCCGGTGCTTCTATGATCTCGTCATCGAGGTCGCGATCATCCGCCCCGGACCGATTCAGGGCGACATGGTGCATCCTTATCTCCGGCGGCGCGCGGGTGAGGAACAAGTCGAGTACCCACATCCTTCACTCCAGCCAATTCTCGAGCGCACGTTAGGCGTGCCGTTGTTTCAAGAGCAGGGAATGCAGGTCGCAATCGCCTGCGCAGGCTTTTCAGCTGGAGAGGCGGACATGCTCCGCCGTGCAATGGGGCACAAGCGAAGCCGGGAGCGAATGGCGGCAATCTGCGAAAAGCTCATCGACGGGATGAAGGCCAATGGCATCGCCGAGGACACGGCAGTCAGGATTTATAACCAGATCAACGCGTTCGCCGACTATGGCTTTCCCGAATCACATGCGGCGTCATTCGCGCTGCTGGTCTACGCTTCGGCGTATCTCAAGCACTATTACGCCCCGGAGTTCACCGCGGCGATCCTGAATGCTCAGCCGATGGGCTTCTACGCACCGGGGACGCTGATCGAGGACGCCCGGCGTCACGGCGTGCTGGTCCTGCCAGTGGATGTACGCCGATCACGCTGGGACGCGACACTCGAGCTGACAGAACCTTCCAGTGCGCCAGCGGTTCGGCTCGGCGTACGTTCAGTGCGCGGCCTCGGATCGAAGGCCAAGGACATTCTCGAAATGGCACTGAGCGGCGGACCGTTCGCCTCGATCGAGGATTTCGTCTATCGCACGCGGTTCGATCAACGGACGCTTCGCCATCTCGCCGAAGCGGGAGCGTTCGACGGATTCGTGCCTGACGAACCGGATTTGCGGAAGCGTCGCGCGGCGCTGTGGGTTGTTCTCGATGCGTTGCGCGGCGACGCCGGGCCGTTGGCGCCGCGTCGTCGAACATCGCCCGGCTCCGCGTCACGAGCCGCGGCGCTGCCGAGGATGTCTCCCGGTGAATTGACGGAAGCCGACTATCGCATGACGGGCATTTCCCTCAATGGACATCCGATGTCGCATCTGCGGCCGTTCCTGGTGCCTAACGGCATTCGCACGGCGCGCGAGCTCGTGACGGAGGGAAAGGATGGTGAACGGATCGCGGGCGCCGGCCTGGTGATCTGTCGTCAGCGGCCGGGAACGGCAAAGGGGTTCGTCTTCCTGACGCTCGAAGACGAAACGGGCACGGTGAATGTGGTGCTGACGCCGAAGCGATTCGAGCGGCAAGCGCTGCTCATTTCGACGACGCCGTTACTACTCGTGCGCGGGACGCTTCAGGTCGAGCAGGGGGTGGTCAATATCCGGGGCGAGGAATTCCGTGGGCTCAAAGCCGAGGTTGGGGCCGAGTATGCGCAGAGGCATGATTTTCATTAGGCGCGAGCGAGGTCAGCGACCGCCGTAGCTGAAGCCGATGCCGATGAGGACCTGCGTCTTCGGAACGAAGATGTACTGAATGCCCGCGCTCGCGCTGAAGTTGCTTCGCCGATTGAAGAGCGAGACGCCGCCGCCGGTGAGAGCGCGGAGAGAGTGAACCGCGCTTGCTTCCGACGTACCCGTCGTCGTTACAAAGGCGACGCCCGGCGTCACGAACGGCAGGAATTGCAGACCCGAGTCAGGTCCGATCCTGAACGAAAGGGGAAACCCAATATTACCGGTCCACGACGTGCCAGTCGCCGGATTTCCGCCACCGATTCCGTAGTTGGCGGCAACCGTGAAGCGCGTCGCGTTGGCATTGTCGATCGCGGTGGACCAGATGCGATAATCGCCATCGATCGATCCGATGAAGCGGCTGCCGGAGCAACCATCGCATTCCTCGTTCGCGACACCGACGGTGAGCGAAACAGTCCCGCCGAGTCCAACAGGGAGAATGCCAGTGAGACCAAAGGTGCCGACGCTGTGCGCCACATGTCCGCCCGAATCGGGCGCGAGCGGAAGCGCCATGTCGGACACGAAGCCGTAGCGCATCACGACCTCGGGAGAGCGCTGCGCCAACCCCGCGAGTGTATACGTCGTGAGCGGGGGCAGGCTGCCGACGGGTGTGCCGAGGATCGCGATGTACTCCTTGTAGCCAGGTGGCGACGGCGAAATTGGTTGAGCGGACGCGCGAGTACCGACGGCAAGGATGCAAAGCACGATCGCACAGAACGCCATGCGTGGCATATGAAATATCGATCGAGACACGACTCGGAAGCGCAATGCAGTCCCCTCCCTTCGTCGCTTGCGCTCCTCGAGGGAAAGCGCTTCGATTGCGACAGGAATGAATCCGATCCTTTCGGAGCGGTGCGGGGAGGGATGCCTCCATGCAGTGCAACTTCTGCGCGCGCTTCTTTCAGCTCGAGAAGGAACGTCGCTCCCAATAGCTGGCGTCGGTGATGAGTACGTCGAGCTCGCACTCACCGTTCACATCGCTCGTGTAGTCGGCGATGTGAATTGCGGATGTCGGAACCAGCTTTCCGGTGGCATCGACGAGCTCGAGCTTGAGCGCGTCTCGCGAACGATAGTAGCGAGCGAGCTTCAGTTCGTCGCGTTGGGCGTTCTCCGAGCGCGGCACTGCCTCGGCAAAGAGCCGAAAAACGGGTTGAACAAGTTCATAACCAATGCCGGGGCGAAAGCGTCCGCGCGCCCGGCCAAGGTCCGGCTCGATGCGCTCGAGGTCGGACCACCCGACGACGACGCCGTGGAGCTTGAGTGTGTGACGCATCGACGGCAAAATAACGCCGAGGAGAACCGGGCGCGGCCGGCGTCACGTCATCCACGCGGATTGCGCTGGGCCTGAATGGGCTTGTCGAGGTCCGGCTTTTTCGCGGACGCCTGCGTGGCCGGTGTCGCCTGGTTGGCCGCCTGCTCGATCTTGAAGCTGAATTCTTGTTCGACGAGCTGACGAACTTTTTTCGCGCCGACCTTCGCCGGAAAGAAGCGCATGAACGGCAACGCCGCGCGCACGGCTTCTGAAAAGTCCGTGTTCGTCGTCTGGAGGATGCGAAGCGAGGTCGTGTCGGCGAATCCGCTCGTGTCGACGACGTACTGCGTCGTGACGGAACCCTGAACACCCTGCTTCAACATCTCGATCGGGTAGGCAGGTGCGGCACTCCCCGGATAGCGAGAGACGATCGAGTCCACCTCGAGCTGAGTGAACACCGAATCCTGCCCGCCGAGTTTTGGCGCATCGTCGGTGTTCGTGAGATCGCGCCCGAGATCGCCGATGGTCTCCGACGGGTCGTGTACGGCTGGCCGATCGCCGCTACCCAGGCCAAGCTGTCCGTATCCAGCACCGATGCCTTCCGGCGCGAGCTCGACGTACTTGATGGTCTCGCGCGAGCTCTCCTGCGATGGCGTGCGGTTAGGCGGCGGCAGGTAGTACGCGCGATTCTCGATCCAGTCAGGATCCAGGTTAGCGGGCCGGCTCGTGCTTGCGATCGCGGCGCCGATGATCAACGCGTGGGTGACAACGCTGATCATCGCGCTCGAGCTAACGGGCGTCGATCGGGAATATGATTCGACCCAGAGGCGCATCATAACACGGCCCTCCTGCCAAACGCGGACGTTGGTGGGAACGTCAACGCGTTGTGGCCTTACGTGCTAGAGTATGGCCGGGTGACGCTCCAGGCAAGCGCCTGTGGGAGAGAACGCCCTGAAGCGGGATGAAAAGGTTAGGATCTGGGACGGAACGGGGACGTGTCGCGAGGCTGGTGGTCTCGCGACATGTCGTGTGGAGCGTCTGGCCGGAGATCAGCGCGTGACAGTCACCCGGTCGAGGAGCCACTTGCCTACGGGGCGATTCAGCTGACGGTTGATTTTCGTGTCGTCGTAATAGACGAACGTCGCGTTGTAGTAGCGGCCGTTCGGCTGGCGATGGAGCATGGAGACCAGCTGCATGTTAGCGATGTTGTTCTTCGCGACGCTGATCGGGTCGCCATACCGACCGAGGATGCGACACATCGGCGTTCCGGGCTGAGCCAGCTCGAGGCGCGCGGTGAGCCAGTTGTCGGAGACTTGCTGCGCGGTGCAGCCGTAGTCACCGGCGAGCCGAGCGGCCGTCGGAGCGTTACTGCCCGCTGGCGTCACGCTGTAGGTCGTCGAGTCTTGACGGTGGAGATGCGAGCACGCGGCCAGGCTAACGATGGCGGCCGTGGCGAGCGAGATCGTGCGAATGAAATGACGCATGGGCGATGGGGTAGTGCGACGCAGCCCAGCGCATGCGAGACTTGCGCCGCCGCAACGATTGTGATGTACCTCACGATCACCGGCGTCGGTGGCCATTATGAGGACGATCGTGCGGTCCGCGGAGACACGCGCGCGGAGAGGCAGAACGACTTCATTTGGCGGGGACAGAGCACCTGGCGCGCGCCGTTATGCAGGGCGCGCACCGCACACAACCGAGCACGGCGCCTTGTTAGGAAGCGCCGTGCTTACTCACATCTCGTCAGGCAGCGCGGCCGCGCTTCGGCTGCGTGCGGCGCGTCTGCTTGAGCCAGCGTTCGGCGGCGCGCAACGCGGAAGCTTTGCCACCATGGCTCGCGTCACCGAAGAACGCGCTCGCCTTGGGACGCCAGCCTTTCGTCGTCTTGCGATAGCCGACGCGAACGAAGTAGCCGTGCGTCCTGGTGGTTGGCTGATCGATGCGGCTGATGCCGGGCGTCAGGCCGCGGCGTGAGGCGGTGCGTGGCATTAGTTCGGAAGTCTGAGGTTGATCACGATGCTGCGCTGTCGCGAGAAGGGACCCACCCAACGACCTGATTGGTCACGCGCATTAACACATTCTTAGTGTCGCACGAAACTTAAGCGTAAGGCACCCACGAGCAAGGGTGATGCCGCATAACGCTAAGAAATCGTTAGGTCCTTTGGCGCCTCACCCTCCGAACGGGGTCATCCTGCCTAGCGAGGAGGCCTCGCCGTCGGCCAGCCTAACCGCCACGCTTGAAGAACTGAACGGCACGCTCGTGCTTCTCGGCCGCCGCGCGGCTCGAAAAGGTTCCGAGATTACGCCGTTTGCCGGTCTTGGCGTTCTTCTTACGCGAATAGAGACGATAGCGTCCGTCTTTGAGCTTCCGGATCATGCCGATCTCCTGCGTGTTAGGTGAAACCCTGGCACGGCAGTCGATCTCCCGCGCCGTTTGTTTGCTCGCGATTCGTTAGGTCGGGCGCGTCGTCGGCCGGAGGCCATCCGAGAGAGCTCGGCTCGCTCGTGAGCTCAGGGCGGGCGGATGGGCGATCACCGACGTGACGCGCGGTCGGCCAACGACCGAGAGAGCAGACCGCCCAACCTGGTTAGGGACGCGCGTCAGGCTCCGAACTTCGCCTCGGCTGCTCTTCGGCGCGCTGGGACGCGGACTTTGGCCTCAGGTCGGCAGTGGTGCCGGCCTGCTCGTCCTTTTCGTCGAGCGAGAACAGGGTGTCGAGTCTCGTGAGCTCGAAGAGCGTGCGCAGATCGTCGTTCAGGTTCTTCAAGCGCAACGAGCCAGATGCTTCACGAATCTTCTTCGAGAGCGAGACGAGGGCGCCCAGGCCGGCGCTATCGATGTAGCCTGTGTCGGCAAAATCGATGACGAAGGCTCGCGAACCGCGATCGATCTCGGAGGCGACAGCCTCGCGCAGCTGTTGACGGTTGCCAGCGACGAGCTGGCCCTCGACCGCAATAACGACGATGTCATCTTGCTTGGTCGTTCGAACGCTCATTGTCCTCCCCTCCCTCACCGCCACCCGCGTAGACCTAACGCTTCGAACGACCCAGCCTGATGATTAGAGGCCGTATCGTTCGCGTAACAGCTTCGCGTGATGGCGCTCGTGTCCTGCTATGACGAAACCAAGGGCCCGTACCGAAATCGGATTGCCATTGGCGCTACCGCGGCGCGCCCAGTCGTCCTCGGAGAGATAGCGAAAGACGTGGACCGTTGCGGCGCGAATCGACTGAAATTCGTCGACAAGACTGCCGATTCGGCGCTCACTGAAGCGGCCAGCGGGGACATAAGCGTTCTCGTCGAATCCAGCGAGCGGCTGGGCGTCGCCGCGCGCAAAACGCAGAGCACGATATGCGAAGACCCGTTCGGCATCGCTCAGGTGCCCTATCACTTCCTTGATCGTCCACTTGCCCGGCGCGTAGGCGTACAGCCCGCGCTCTTCGTCGACCGTGCGGAGCATGCCGATCGTGTCGAGCTGCTGTTCGAGTAGAAGATCGACAAGGTTGCCGTCGGGTACGAGTGCGACGTATCGCTCGTAGTAGGCGAGATATTCGTCAGGAGCGGGACGCGAAAGTGTCGTCGGCATGGATATATGGCGACTGGGGACAGAGCGGCTGGGTTGTGCGAGAAGCTAGCGATTCAGCGCGAGGGCGCTATCCGGTTCGTGCGGAACGCCGACGGAGGGTTCACTGCGGCGCTCGGCGGCCGCAAGCGCAGCTTGCCGCCGACCGAGCCAGACGCCTAGTACCAACCAGACAGCCGCGAACGGCACGGCGCCGAAGGCGGCTCCGCTGACCCCGAGAGAGAAGACCGTGAAGAGCTTGAAGGTCCAGGCGCCGATTTGATCGCCGGCACGATAGACGAACGTCTCGATGAAGCTCTTCGCTTTGTACTTATCCTCCCGTCTGACGACGGTGAAGAGGACTTCCACCGCAGGATTCGTGATCCCGAAGTTCGTGCCGCGCCGAAGCACCGTGAACGCGACCACGGTTGCCAGAATTGGCGCGAAGCCTAACGCGGTGAAGCCGACGAGCGTTAGCGCCGGCAACAGGGCGAGGGTCGCAGCAAGCCCGAACCATCGAATAACGCGCCCCGTGAGAAAGATCTGGGTGATAACTGTCAGCGTCTGGACAGCGAACTCAATCCGTGCAAGAACGGCGGTCCGCTCCGCGGCGCCTGCGAAGTAGTGGCCGACGATATCCGTCAGCGCGAAGTACAGCAGCGTGTTTCCAATCGTGTAGAGAATCTGAAATCCGCCAATGCCCAGCAGATATGGCGAGCGCACCAAGCTCGTGACTCCCGCCCAGACGCTTCCACCGATCGGCCGTTCGTCGCGATCGATGGTAGCGCGGCCGTTCGAACCGCTGACATTCGAGGATGCGGGGAAGCGAGCGACGACGAGCGCGGCGCTCTCGAGCAGCGCCACCGAGACGAGGAGGAGATTGACAGTACCGAGTCGTTCAGCGAGGAGCGCGGTGACAAGGGAGCCGGTGATGGAACCGAGTGTGCCGCCGACGCCGATGAATCCGAAGAGCCGCTTCGCCTGTTCGCTGCGGAACACGTCGGCCATGAGACACCAAAAGACCGACGTGATGAACAAGTTATAAACGCTCGTCCAGATATAAAAGACGACGCTGATCCAGTATGGCCCAAGCGATTGCGCGCTCGCCGTCGTCCGCATGACGAAGAAAAAGACGATGAGGTTCGCGGCAAAGAACTGATAGGTGATCGGCACGAATCGTCGTACCGGGAAACGCACGACGAGCGAGGAGAACAGTGGATTCGCGATCAGCATCGTGATCAGCGTGCCGGCAAAGAGCCACGGCAGGCGCGTGACGCCGGTCTGCACCGCGACCGCGTCCCGAATGGGCCTCAGAATGAAGTAGCTGCTGAGGATGAAGAAGAAGAAGACAAACGACGTCCACATCGCGGCGAGCTCGTTAGGCCGGACGTCGACGACTGCCCGCAGCAGAGAGGCGGGCTCTCGCCCGCCTCTCGCCGGTTCGGTCATGTCCGCTCCTTGGCGTGCCACGCGGCGAGGACTTCGGCTTCATGCGCCGCGGAGATGCCAGCTACGGCACCGGAGTCGAGCTTCGCCTGGGCCTCGGACGACCGTGATCGATTGTACTCGAGCGTCGTCCGAATCGTATCGTCGACGGGACGGAAGATCAGTCCCTTGGCGAGCGCGCGATCGATGTTGCGGCGGCTGAAGCCCGCCGTTCCTCCATCCGGCGGAACAACGATGGGCATGTCGCGCCAGGCGCGCACCTTCTGCTCTTGCAGGAACGACCAGGGAACCCAAGTAAAGCGCGCGTCGGATCCCGTCACCGACTTGCAGTGGCCGAGGAAGTCGCCCATGGGCATCGGCATGCGTGGTCCGGTCGCATTGTAAATGCCGCCGCCGTCTGTGGGCCCCTTCTCGGCCATTCGAATCGTCCACTCGGCCAAATCGCGCGCATCGATGAATTGCGTGACGTCGTTAGGCGTTCCCGGAGCCAGGACTTCCCCTCCCCTCGCAACGCGCACCGGCCAGTAGGTGAAACGATCGCTGGGATCGAGGGGCCCGACGATGAGCCCAGGCCGAATGATCGTGAAGATGCCGGGATAATCCTCCTGTACGTCCTTCTCCGAGCGCGATTTGAGCGCGCCGTAGTAGCGCCCAAAGTTCTGGCGTTCGAGTGTGTACGGGTCCAAGTCCGGTGGCATCGGCGTTGTCGGCGCGGTTTCGTCCGCGTCGGGCTTGGAATTGTCCGGATAAACCGAAATGGTCGAGATGAAGATGTAGTGGCCGGTGTTGCCTTTCATGTATTCGGCAACGTTGCGGACCCACGCCGGCGCGGTCGTCGGGTTGTCGATGACGACGTCGAACTTCTTGCCCTTGAGCACGCTCGTGTCGTTGTTCAAGTCGCCGATCAGCTGATCGACCTTGCCCTTGAACATGTCCGGACGCGTCTTGTTGCGATTGAACAGCGTGACGCGATGCCCGCGACTCAGCGCGTAGTTCACCTGCTCCGGACCGGTGAATCCGGTGCCGCCGAGGATGAGAATGTTGAGAGACTTCGCCGGCCGCGTCTCCGAGGAGCCTTCGCCTAACGTGATCCGCGGAATGAGGCCGAGGCCGACCGCGCCTGCCGCGGCGGCGGAGCGCAGGAGAAACTCGCGTCGAGAAGACATGGAGTATGGGCGGGGGCTAGGGCCTAGAAAATGAAGCGAGGCACCGAAACGGTACAGCGTTTCAGTGCCTCGAAGGTGTACGGATTGTGTTTGTCGCGCGAGCCCACCCCTACGCGTTGCGATCCGTGCAGAGGGCAGGCAGGTTGGGATTGTTCAGCTCAGCCTGTGGCACCGGGATATTTACGTCGGAGCCATAGTTGCCGCCTTTGGGCCAGGGTCCCGTGGGGAACACGCTGTCCGCAGAGCGCTGGTACTGCCGAATGAGACGGCGCAGATCGCCGAGTCGATGGCCGGTCGAAAAGAACCAGAAGGCGCGCTCACGGAAGATCTGGTCGACTTCCGCGGCGGGAGTTCCCGGATCGGTCAACGGCGTGAGGGCAGTGATGGTTGCGCGGGCAGCGTTCAGCGTCGCGATGGCGGCCGCCGGATCGCCGGCGGCTTGCTGTGCTTCGGCCTCGATCATTCGCGCCTCGATTCCACTCATGATGGTGACCGGGCTTGCCGCGGTGGGCCAAATGAGCTGGACGGTGAAGGGCTTACCGAGATCGTCGCGACTCGTCTGCGTCACGCCATTGAGCTTGCACGTCGCGTCTCCACCTTGGCAGACCGGCAAGCGCGGATCGTTCGCCGCAGCGAAGTTGATGCCGTTCGTTCCCTCAGCCGAGCTGACGCTGTAGCGCCGATTGCTGTTGTTCAACGACCAGATCACGTTGCTCGCCGTCGTGAGCGACTGGAGTAATTGATACGTGAAGCTCGTCGGCACGCCCGCCACCGAGGTCGCCGCCTCCGCATAACGATTCTGGCCCATGTTGAGCAGAATGCGACCGCGCAAGACCTGCAGCGCGTACTTGACGCGAAGATCGTCCGTCGTACTCCCGGTAATCATCGGAAGGCCCGAATCGACGTGGGCGAGCGCGATCGTGAACGCCGTCTGATCGGAGATCGGCGACCCATATTCCTCCCGGCCGTTGACGACGGAGCTGAACACCAAGCCGTTGCAGTAGTCCTCGGCCATGAGGTTCTCGGCGAAAGCCTCGACGAGATACATCTCCGCCGGCTCCCAGCCGGGCGCCGAGGACGAGAACTGCTTGAGCAGCTGCGTGGCCTGCATCGACGCGAGTCGCGCGCGGTTGATCGCGCGATCGGCGGTCGTGAGAAAGGAATTCGCCGGTTGAATCACGCGCTGGTCGACGGCTTGACGGTCGATGAAGGAATCGCCGTTGATCCACTCGTCGGCGAGCATGCCTCCGAGCAGAAACAAGCCCTCGTCGGAGCCGTTCGTGGTTCCCGTCGTGGCAACGTTGAGGCGAGCGAACGCGCCGATGCGGACGGCGTTGGCGCCCGCCGGCGAGCTCACGTCCGCCGGGTTGATGATGTCGGGATCTTCGACCGAGAGAATCCGGTCGCTGGAGACGCAGGCCGTTGCGAGCACCGCTGCGACCGCGGCCACCATCTGGAGGCGGCGCGAGTTTGGCAATTGTATATGCACGGTCATTCTAGAGGCCGAGGTTGAGACGGAGCGTGACGTAGCGCGGCGGTGCAAATGCCTGGAAAGAAGACGGTGCGTCGCCGGTGGTGCCGTAGGCTTCCGGATCGACACCGGTATACTTCGTCCACAGGATGCCGAGATTGCGCACGGCACCAGTGATGGCAAGCGAGCGTCCGCGGAAGTACTTGGAGGCCCAACGCTCGGGAGCGTTGAAGGTGAGCGACAGCTCACGGAAGCGAATGAAGTCGCCGTCCTCGATGAAGCCAGCGACTGTCTTGGCCGGGTTATCGCGCCCGGCGGCGACACGCGCCTGATCGAACTCGGAGGAGCCGCGATAGATGTAGCCAGCGCAGTTATTGCGGCTCAGGCAGCGAATGCGTTCGCTGTTGTTATACGTCTTGTAATCGCCCTTGTAGTCGACCATCGCCTGCAGCCGGAAGCGGTGCTGCAGGAAATCGAAGCCGTTCGTGAGGGCGACCTCGTACACGGGCAGCGGATTGCCGAGGTACGCGGCCGTGTCGCCGACGACGATCTCGCTGTTGGCCGGTGTCGCGCTGTACGCGATGATCCCGTCGTTGTTCTTGTCGTCCCAACCGAGCAATGGTCGCGACCACCAACCGTTGAGCGGATAGCCTTCGCGATCCTGCTGGGTGCTGCTGTTGATGATGTTCGGCACACCGCCGAGGCTCACCAGCTTGTTGAAGTTCGACGACCCGCTGACGGTGACGTCCCAGCCGAGGCTCGAGCGTTGGAGGAGCACGGTGCTGAGGAGCGCCTCCCACCCGGTGTTGCGCACTTCGCCAAGGTTCTCGAAGCGCGTCGTACTGCCGGTGCCCAACGAGGGAGGCAGCACACGGCTCACGAGGGCGTCGCGGGAGATCTTGTTGTAGTACGTGATTTGGGTGTTGACCTTACTGTGCCAGAAGGTTGCGTCGAAGCCCGCTTCGAGCTCGGTTGAACGCTCCGGCTTCAGGTTGCTGTTACCAAGCGCACTGAAGACGACGCCAGGCACCTCACCGGATTCACCCAGCGTTCGTGTCGCCGAGTAGTACGGCACGGCATCGATCGTCCCCGGTTGCACGCCCGACGCGCCGTAGGCTGTGCGAAGGCGCAACTCGTCGAGCCAGCCAAAGCGCGGGAAAAACCCTTCCTGAGAAAGGATCCACGAGGCGGACAGCTTGGGATAGAACACGGTCTTGAAGTCCGCGCCGAACGCGCTGTTGCGATCGGAGCGAATGGCGCCGGTCACAAAGAGACGATCGCGGAAGGATACCTGCTGCTCGATGAAGCTGCCGAGCGTGCGCGTCTCGTCGGTGGATTCGTCCGCGAGCTTGACGGCGGCACCGGTGACGGTGACACCCCCAGGCGGGAGTTGGTCGCCTTCCGTTCCGTTGCGATCGAAGATGGTGCGCGTGAACTGAACGCCGACCGTTGTCTTGGAACCGAAGGCCTCGGTGAGCTGCTTCGTTGCCGTCGCGGCCGCGTCGAGCGTGTAATCGAAGAAATTCGTGCGGTTATCGATCTTGTAACCAAGCCGCGTGGTGCCGACATCCGGGCAATTCTGGAATCGGCAGAGCTGCGTGTCGCGGCGATCGATGAAGTCGAGACCGAAGGTGCTGCGGAGCGCGAGCCAGTCGCGCGGACGCCAGTTCGCGCGCGACGAGCCGATGAAGCGTTGAATGGCCTGCTCCGTCTCCTGCTGGTAAATGTCGCGCGGCGTCGCGGCGCGCCAACCGAACAGCGTGTCGCCGGCCGCGTTCAGATTGTACTTGAATCCGGGGCCGCCGTAGATGTTGGTCGCGATGCCGAGGACGCCGGAGTCGTCGCTCTCGGGCAGCCGAAGGGCTTCCTGGATATACCCGCCACTGATGGAGACGTCCGCGTTAGGCGACAGCGTCACGTCGACGTTGGCCCGCGCGGTTTCTCGACCCAGGTGGCTCGGACTGCGCTGGCGGTCAGTCAGAACGAGGCCATGACTTGCCAGGTAGCGATTATCGAAGTCGGGGACTTTCGTCGGCCCATCTTCGTCCTCCCATTCGCCATGCAGGAAATAGCGGATCGCTTCCGATCCGCCGCCGACCTGCAATGCATGTTGTTGGCGATAGCCGATGCCGAAGGGCGTGGACTCGGGATCTTTCGTCAAGTTGTAACTCGTGACGCTATCCTGGGTGCAGATACCAGCAGCCACCTGGCTGAGCACGCATTGAACGGTGTTCGAGGGGCTGGACGTCGTCGCCGACGTGGTTCCCGTTCGCCAGCCCCAGTACGCGATCGGATACGGATTGTGATCGGTGATGAAGGTCTGTTGCGTGGAGTAGTTCCACTGCGGACGACCGGCGATGCCGCGCTTCGTCGTTATGACGACGACGCCATTCGCGGCGTCGGTTCCGTACAGTGTAGATGCCGAGGGGCCCTTGACGACCTCGATCGACTCGATCTCTTCAGGATTTATGTCGTTGATGCGAGCCGGCGTCGTTCCGCCCACACTCACCGACGACGATCCCGTGGTGCCTTCAACCCGAACGCCGTCGACAATGTAGATCGGGTTGTTCGAGAGCGAGAGTGAGCTGGTGCCGCGGATGCGAACGCGAACACCAGCGCCAGTTTGCGTCCCCTCGAAGACGGTGACACCAGGGGCTCGTGAGGTGAGGAGATCGGCAGCATTGTTGACGGTGCCGGTCGCGACGATGTTGGCCGCCGGTACCTGCGCGATGTCATTGCCGACCTCGTTGCGCGCTTGCTGGCCGGTGGCCGTCGTGACGACCGGATTCAGCGAGACCGGCACCGGCTGCATCTGAAAGTTCTCCGTCGCCGTCTGCCCAACGGCAACCGTAACCGATCGCCGGATCTCGCCATAGCCGACGCGGAGCGCGCGCACTTCAAACCTGCCGGCCGTGACGCCGCGGATCGCAAACTGGCCGTCGTTATTGGTTTGAGCGCCGAGGATAGTGCCGACGACATTGATCTGCGCGTTCGCGAGCGGCTGACCGGTCGGCGCGTCCGTGACGCGCCCGGTGATCGTCGTTTGCTGTCGCGTTTGTGCCGAGCTGCCAACGGAGATCGTTGCCAGCAAAGCGGTAACGATCGCGACCATATACGATCTTCGCGTACCCATGACGACCTCGTTATGAGTTGCCTGATGAGCGGCAAGGGAGCCGGACGGGATGGGTAACCTAACGGTGGGCCAAACGGCCGCAACCGCCCGCGGCGTGACCCGCGGGCCATTGCTCGTCCTTATAACTACCGCTCTCAGCGCGCAGCGTTGAGAGCCTCGGCCACCTGACTAACAAGCGTGGCCTCCCGAATGAGCGCCGCCGCGACGCGCGCGATCTCGCCATTCACTGATCCCCATTGGCCCTGCTCGATTGCCTCACGAACGCCTGGCATCGTCTTGACGCCGTAACCCGTGTAGTAGCCCGGGGCGTACAGCAGGTGCGTGTACCAGCTTCGCTTTGCTAGCCCCTCGGGCGACGTTAACGCCCGCTCAGCCTGCAGCAGTCGCTCATTCAGCGCCTTTAGTGTCGACGCACCGGCGGTTCCGGCCTGCACGACGCCGCCACGCTCGACCCATTGGTTGTAGACCTTCTCGTAATGCTGCGCGGCCCGGTTGAGCGAGTCGACGGCGTTCAGCAGTGGAGCGAATTCGAGCTGCGGAGCTCGCGCCTCGACCGCGGGCGCGCGCGTTGGCGTACGGGGATCGCTTGTCGCGGCAAAGAGATTCTCGTCGATCTCCCGATTTCGCTCGGCAATCTCGTTTGCGCGCGTCTCGCGAAGGTGCTGCAACTCGGTCACGTAGCGCTGCGCCGTCTCGGCGAGGTTAGTGAAGGCAAACGGCAGCACATCGGCATCCGCAAGACGCATCACGGCCTGGCCGACCACCTGCGAAAGGGCGCGGCCGTAGACGAAGCTCGTGTCGCTGAAGTGCGTGTACCAGTAGAAGTCGTCGTAGATCGAGTGATAGATGCCGCTCTTGTCCTCGCCGCCGTAGGCGAGGTCGAGCGACGCGATGCCAAGGTGTTGAAGGAACGGCGTGTAGTCCGAGCCCGAGCCGAGCGCACCGATGCGCAGATCCTCGCGCTCGCGTGCGTCGCGTCGCGCTTCCGGCGTGCCGCGCGCAATCGCAGCGAGTTGATTTCGCTTCCACGAGCTTACGCCCGCCTCGGGATCGGTGACGTCCTTCGCCACGCCGTTGATGAACTTCTCGAGGGAATGTGAGCCCTCGACGTTGAGGTACCCCCGGTCATTGGAGTCGCTGTTCAGGTAGGCAACCGCATGTTGACGGAGCTCGTCAGCGTGAGCTTCGGCCCATTCCGTGGATCCGAGCAGGCCCGGCTCCTCGCCATCCCATGCCGCGTAGATGATCGTCCGCTTCGGACGCCACCCTTGCTTGTACAGTTCGCCTAACGCGCGCGCTTCCTCGAGCTCGGGGACGAGACCGGAGATCGGATCCTCGGCGCCGTTGACCCATGCGTCGTGATGGTTGCCGCGGATCACCCACTCGTCGCTCTCCGTCGTTCCGGGGAGCCGTGCGATGACATCGTTGAGTGTCTTCAGACTCCACTCTGACTTGACGTGGAGGTGGACGCGTGCCGCGCCGGGGCCGAAGCGATAGGTGATCGGCAGACCGCCGCGCCACGGCTGCGGCACGACGTCGCCCGTGAGCGCCGCGAGGAGCGGCTCGGCGTCGCCGTACGAAAGGGGCAGCACGGGAATCTTCGTGATCGTCGGCGCCTCGGCCACCGTATAACGCTTCGCGTCTTTTGTTGCTCCGACACCCGGAGTCAGTGGATCTCCGGGGTAGGTTGGCATGTCGGCGACGCTGCCTCGTTGCACGCCATCGCGTGGCCGCATCGGACCTTTGGGAAACACGTCGCCATCGGCGTAGCCGTCGTCGCGCGGATCGGAGTAGATGAGGCATCCGATCGCGCCGTGCTCGGCGGCGACCTTCGGTTTGATGCCACGCCACGAGCCGCCATACTTCGCGATCACGATCGCCCCCTTTACCGAGACGCCGTGTCTTTCGAGCTCTTCGTAGTCGGCGGGGACGCCGAAGTTCACGAAGACGAGCGGACCCGTGACGTCGCCGTCGATCGAGTACGCGTTGTACGACGGAAGCTGCTCGTCGTGCTGCCCCGACGTGGGATCACCGGGGACGGTCGGCTCCTGCAACTTGGCCTTGAAGATCGTCGGCGCCACGAGCTCGACAAGGCGCTCTTTCGGCGTCGGGAAGAGGACGTCGAAATTCTCGATCTCCGCTTGCCAGCCAAACGAACGAAACTGGTCGCGCAACCATTCGGCGTTGACCTTGTTATACGGCGAGCCGACGTGATGCGGGCGAGCCGAAAGGCGCTGCATCATGCTGCGCAAGCGCGCCGGATCGGGAATCGCACGGAATTTTCCTTCCCAATCGCGCTCGATGCGCGAGGATTCGGGCGAGAAACCGCGAAGGGTGTCGGGGGAGGGAGCTCGCGGGCTGAAGGTCACGCCGCCTGCGGCGAGCGCGAGGGAGGCTACAAAGGCACGCATCGTTTTTCCGGGAGCGAAGAGGGAATGATCAAGATGGCGAGGCGACCATAGTCGCGGAACAGCACCTGCACAACCGCGCGCCGGCCCAACGTCCAGGACGCCTCGACAGTAATAGGTCCAACGAACTCACCAGAACGAGGAACGAGGTGCTCGCACAGTCTCTGATTCACTGGCCGCAGCCGATCACGGAGTACATCGGATTCATTGGTTCCTTTTTCCCTGCGGGCGCGATTGGATTTCGTTTCGCGGTGCTTCGCGGAGTACTGACACGTGGAGAACAGTCCGGGATGGTTGAAACGCGGCAGCGTCTGCTTGCGGAGGCGGCGCGGCGCGCGGCAGCCATCGGGTTGATTGGAACGATCGTCGCCGCGGCCCTTCTATGGTATCAGCTGCCCGGACTCGCGGCGCGACGGCATTCCACGGTCGCGCAACTGGTGGCGCAGAACGCCGGTGTCGAGCTGCAGATCGGCTTCTTTGTGGTCGCGCTGGTTGGATTCGTGCTCGCGCTGCGCGGAAGCAGAGTCGGGTGGTGGTTGGCCGCGATCGGATTCGTGTGCGGACTGTTGAGAAATGCATTCCTCGCGCAATGGGGCGGGCTCACGAATCCGCTGCACGTGCTCGCCGGAGGTCTCTGGATCGGAACGCTGTTCGTGATGCTCGCTGCCGGCATTTCTGTGGTGCTGAACAACGAATTGGCGCTCGACCAGCGCGGCCCGATCATCTCGGATATGGTGTATTCGTTTTCGCCCCTCGCCTTGGGTGCGGCCCCCGTGCTCGTGTTGTTCGGCATCATCATCGCGTGGAAGCATCTCCACGTGCTGTCGAACTTGTGGATGTCGCCGTACGGGCAGACGTTGATCGTCAAGCTGTGTCTCGTGGCACTGGTGTTCGCGCTCGGCGCGTGGAACTGGCGGCGGCAAAAACCGACGTTGGGTAGCGAGAGCGGGGCGCTCGCGATTCGGCGCTCGGCGACGATGGAAGTCGCGGTCGCGGCGCTGGTGTTAGCGGCGACGGCGGTGCTGTTGAGCATTCCAGCGCCGCGCGTGAAGAAGCCGGCCGCGCCCGTGGCGCCTGTCCCGAACGCCACGGCTGGTCAACCCAGTCACTGAACCCGTCGGCGGCCCGGACTGGCGAATTCGCGGCTGACTAGGGACTTTTCGGTTCCCGGTGTTCTTATAGTGTGAGGCTTCGCGTTAGGAGTACATCCTTAACACGCCAGGCGATCCGCATGAGCAACTCCGCCGAAGTTGCAATTGCCGGTGAAGGAAACGCGCCGTCGCCGTCGCTCAGCGAGGACCAGCGCGCTGCATTCTGGGCCGGCATCCTTGTTCATCGCGATGCCGCCCGCGGCATGGCCGCCCGCTTCGTCTCGCGGCAAAGCGTCGAGGACGTCGTCGACACCGCCGCGGTGCGTTTCATTGAATCCCTGCAGCGGCCCAAGAAGCCGAAACCCTTCCCGGCGGACGATGTCGAGTTCCGGCGCCGGTTCCTCAAAATCGTCCGGAACCACGCTATCAACTGCGGTCACAGCGAGGGCTCCGAGCGCTCGGTCCATTCCCATTGGGGCATGGCGATGGAGCCGGCCGTCGGCGGCCGCAGAGCGGGCGACCGCGAGCTCGACCACGTGTTCGCACGGAACGACCACGCCAAATACGACGCGCCGGCGCCCGTCGAGCGGCGCCCTCAAGACGACGTCGAGGCACTCCGTGGGATCTTCCGCGAGCATGTGGACGACCTGCCGCCGATGCAGCGTGAGGTCGTCTCCCGAACCTTCTTCGAGGGCCGGAAGCGGGCCGCAGTCGCGGCGGCCCTTGGCATCAGTGTGAAGACGTACGACTGCCATCTCCAGGCCGCCTTCCGCTTCTTGCGGGTGTCGTTACCGCAGGATGCGCTCGCATACCCCGAGCTCGATCGCTCCGTCTGGTACGACATCATCGAGGAGCTGTGCGAGCGCTGCGACGCCGCACGCGTGCTGCGCCCCTCCCGCAAAAAAGGGAAACGCTCCAGATCCGAAGGTGACCGTTGCAAATGTGAAGGCGACCCTTCCAAATCTGAAGGCGCCGGCGGCAAAAACGTCGGCTCCGCTGCCGCATAGGCAGCATCACCTGCCAACTCGTGAGGCGCTCGCGACAACTCGCGACGCGACCCGCGCAAAATCGAAGGCGACGCGTGTAAAATCGAAGGCGACGCGCGCTTCACGTGAGTGCACCGGAGCAGCATCGGACACGCCCGTCGCAAGAATGGCAGTCTCCCTGATTCGTTGGCAGGCGCCGGCTGCATTTCACGACACGCCCGTCGCGCCTCACGACAGGACCGAAGCAAAACACGACACGCCCGCGGCAAAACACGACACGCCCACGGCAAAACACGACACGCCCGCGATTGATTCGCTGGCGCACGACCCATTCCTGCACATCGACTAGGGACTTTGGCGCGCGCCGTGTTCTCTCTAGTACAGGGGCACCACAACGCGCACGACGCCGGCGGTGAGGGGTCCCGAGTCTTCGCCACGCGCGAGCGAAGGCGGGTGGATCACATAACGACGGGCGTCCAACTGCTTCACACCCAGGAGGGGGACAGTATGAAGGCGAAAGACATTCGGAAGTTCGACATGCTGCGGCGCGTCCAGCAGCTCATGGATGCGTTCGCGGCGGAGCTGACGGTCGTGAATGCGACCCCGGCTCGG
>DASXKV010000044.1 GCA_036496605.1 Gemmatimonadaceae bacterium
CAAGAGAATGCTGTACTCGATGCGCTGCTCCGCGCGCAACCGTTTCTCGACGAGAATGCCGCATCGCTCACGGGCGTCGATCTCACCGCCGCCCGCAAGCGACTCGACGACGTCGTGGTGACGTTTACCGCGCACGCGTTCGATCAGGACGTGGGCAGTCGCGGCGCGAAAGGGGAGACCGCGAAGCAGCGCCAGCTTCGTCTCGAGCTGCGCCGACAACAGATGGAGCCCGTCGCCGTCGTTGCACGACGGAATCTCCGAACGACTCCGGAGTTCGCCTCACTCCAGATGCCGAAGCCGTCGGTCGTCGGCCAGGCCTTTCTCGCGAGCGCGCGCGGCATGGCAGACGCCGCGACGATTCACCAGGACACGCTGGTCACGCACGGACTGCCCGCGACGTTCCTCGACGCGTTCAAAGCAGCCGTCACAGCGTTCGAGGGCTCGTTGAATGACCGGGAGAAGAATCGCAACCGACGTATTGGCGCGACCAAGGGCCTCGAGGTCGAGGAGAAGCAAGGTCGAACCATCCTGAGCGTGCTCGATGCGCTCGTGCAACAAGCGTTGGCTGACAATGAATCGCTGTTGCATGCGTGGCAAGCCGTGCGCCACATCCGCCGGAAGACCGGTCCTGCGGCCGCAGCGGCAGTATTGCCGTCGGCAGTAGCACCGACGCCGACAGGAGTACAAGCATCAGCTCCAACGCCACTTCCGGTGAGTGAAAGCACGCCGGCTGCGGCGGCCTAACCAGGGTAGAGCGTAGAGGGTAGAGGGTTGTGGGCAGAGGGCAGAGAGTGGCCGGCCACCCTCAACCCTCTGCTCTCTACCCTCTACCCTCTACCCTCTACTCAATTCGCCTTACTCGGCTCCTTCACCTCGACGCCACCCTCCTTGTAAACCACGCCTCCCTTCATCACGAACTGCACCCGTCGAGTGGCAGAGATGTCGTGCGTCGGATCACCCTGAACCGCGATCAGATCCGCCCACAGCCCAGGCTTCACCGAGCCAGCCTTGTTCTCCCAGCGTAGCATCTTTGCATTCGTCGACGTCGCGGCACGGAGCGCCTGTACAGGTGTCATTCCGTAATTCACCATCAACTCGAGCTCGCGCGCATTGTCGCCGTGCGTGAACACGCCAACGTCGCTGCCGTTGCAGATCGGAACGCCGGCATCGAGCGCTTCCTTGAAGCTTGTCTTCTTTTCGCGAATACTCGGCGGATCCGGATCGACGCCGCGTCGCCACCCTCGGTAGGAGAGAATCGCGTCTCCAGCCGCGACCGTCGGACAGAGATAAATCCCTTTCTGCGCCATCATTTTAAAAATCTCGGGCGTGCCGTTATCGCCATGTTCTATAGAAGCGACGCCCGCCTCGATTGCGCGACGCATTCCCTCCGCCGTCGTCGAATGCACCGTCACCGATCGGCCGGAGCTGCCCGCGACCTCGACCGCGAGCTTGAGCTCTTCCGCGGTGAACGTCGGCATCGTCTCGCCGTTAGGCCCCCAGCGATAATCCGCGTAGATCTTGATCCAGTCCGCGCCATGCTTGATCTGATCGCGAATGATGCGGGACAGGTCCTCGGCGCTCCCCGCTTCTTCGGCGCCTTGCGGAATCTCGTCGATGTGTTCGGGAGTGAAGCCCTTCGGTGCGTAGCTCCCCGTCGCAACGATCGCGCGCGTGACGACGACCATTCGCGGGCCGGGAACGATGCCCTGGTTGATCGCTTGCTTGAGTCCGACGTCGGCGTAGCCGGCGCCTTCCGTTCCTAGATCGCGAACTGTCGTCCAACCGGCCATGAGCGTCGCGCGCGCGTGATTCACGGCTCGCGCGACACGCAGCGCGAGCGGTTCGTGCAGCACCTGATCGTCCCACGGCGTCTCGTTGTACGGATGGAGGAGCATGTGCGAATGCCCCTCGATGAGACCCGGGAGCAGCGTCGTGCCCGCGAGATCGATCGTCGTCGCGTCGCTCGGGACCGTCATTTGTGCACGAGGACCGACGGCCTCGATGCGATCGCCGCGCACGAGCACGGCCCACCCGTCGTGCGGTTGACTCTCGACGCCGTCCCACACGCGCGCGGGAACGAGCAATGTTGCCCGCGCGGGTGCGGCGGGCGTCGTTTGCGGACGCTGCGCGACGAGCAACGCAGGCGTCAAGCCAGCGAGCAGGAGCAATGATCGCATCATGAGTCGTTAGGTAGAGAGTCGCAACTCCGGCCTGCCGGCCGGGAAGGGCGCACGCGAGCGCTGCCCTTCGAGCACATCGAGCATCGAGACGCAGAACGCAGGCAGATCAGCCGGGACGCGAGCGCTGACGATGTTGCCATCGATGACCGACGCTCGATCGACCCACGTCGCGCCCGCATTGATCACGTCGTCGCGAATGCCGACCGTCGACGTCAACGTACGCCCGCGGACGATGCCGGCCGAGATCAACACCCACGGCCCGTGACATATCGTCCCGACGAGCTTTCCGGCCGCATGGACCTCGCGCACCCGCGTGAGAACCTCGAGATCGCGACGCAGCTTGTCGGGCGCCCAGCCGCCAGGCGCGATAATTCCCGCGAGCTGTGCCGCCGGAAAATCCCGCACGTGTCCGTCGACAGTCGCCGGGTAGCCGTGCTTGCCGCGGTATGCGGCGTCGCCCATTCCGGCGAGCTTTGTCTCGAAGCCCGCTTCCTCCAATCGAAGCTTCGGGTACCAGACCTCGAGATCCTCGTACTCGGGCCCGACGAGAATCAGGATCGTCTTCTTCTGTTCCACCATACCGCCTCCGATTTCGCTAACGCGACGCCGTTGATCCGTCCGTCTCCACTGGCAGGCCGGCTTTCCGCCACTCGGTTAAGCCGCCAGTGAAGTTTATGATGTTCGTAAATCCACGCGCGCGCAGCAGGCTCGCGCCAATCGACGATCGCGAACCGCCCTGACACGCGATGACGAGCAAGCGATCGCGCGGGAGCTCGTCGCTGACGTCGAGCAGCTCGCCGAGAAAGATGTGGCGCGCACCGGGAATTCGCCCGCCCTCCCACTCCGTCTCGGCGCGCACGTCAATCACCTCGACGTCATCGAGCTCGGCTAGAGCCTCCGCGTCCACCGCGCGGACGCGGTCGACGTCGCGGCCCGCGCGTCGCCAGGCTTCGACGACCTCCGCGTCCGCCCACCCGGCAACGCGATCGATGCCGATGAGCGAAAGCTCCCGGATGAGCTCCCGAGCGCGGGCTTCGCCGTCGGCAATCAAGACGACGTCGCACTCGGGAGAGAGAAGCGAGCCAGCCCACGTTGCGAAGCTATGCCCGGCCGGCATGTTGATCGTGCCCGGAATGAATCCCGCCGCGAAACTCACCGAGGAGCGCGAGTCGACCACCGTTGCACTCCGGGGCTCCATGATCGTCGCGAGCGCAGAGGCATCGACGCGTGGCGGAACCGTGTTTCGCCGCGGCGGCGCCCCGTCGCGATTGAGCAGCTTCATGCGGCCAAAATAGCGCGGCGGCTCCGGCTGACCAGCCAGGACCTGGCGCACGAACTCGTCTTCGTCGGTGACCTGAAAGGCCCAGTTGAATAAACGCTCATACCCCAGCGTCGTCGACGGCATCGAGCCGAGCGCCTTGCCGCATGCCGAGCCAGCGCCGTGGCCCGGCCACAACTGCAAGTATTCGGGGAACTCGCGCATCTTGCGGAGCGAGTGAAAGAGTGCGCGGGCCGACTGGTCCATCGTGCCCGCGACGTGTGCCGCGCGCTCGAGCAGATCCGGACGGCCCACATCGCCCGCGAAAATGAAATCGCCGGTGAAGATGCCGACAGGCTTGTCGGCGACGGCGCCGTCGGTTACGAGCAGCACCAGATGCTCCGGCGTGTGGCCGGGCATGTGCCGCGCCTCCACCCGAATCTCGCCGAGAGTGAATGAATCACCGTCGCGGAGCAATTCGGCGCTCTCAGTCGCGGCGAAGCGATACTGCCAGTCCGCCCCTCCTTCCCCTGACACCTGCAACCGGGCACGGGTCTCCTTGACGAGATCGCGCGCACCGGAAAGAAAATCGGCGTGGATGTGCGTCTCGGTGACGTGCGTGATCCGCAGCTCCTCCGCGGCCGCCGCCGCAATGTACGGCTCGATGTCGCGCAGCGGGTCGATCACGAGCGCTTCACCGCTCCTTTCCGAGCCGACCAGATAGCTGGCCTGCGCGAGGCCTTCGTCATAGAAGCGCTTCAGGAGCATGATCGAATCATCGGGTACCGGCGCTGGTTGGATGGAGGGCGGCCGAGGGGTGCGCAATGACGGCGCGGTTTTGATAGAGGACGAACCCCGCCATGCCGAAGAGAAAGTACGCGAACGCGCGACGGAGCGCTTGCTGCGAGACGTATCGCAGCGCCCACGTGCCGATGAAAATCCCCGCGATGGCGATGAGCGTGAAAATCGCCACGACGTCCCAGGGCACCACCGCCTGTCCACGATATCCGAGCGCTCCCGCGGCCGTGCTGAGCGCGATCACGAACAGCGACGTCCCCACGGCGGTTTTCATCGGCAGTCGGGCGAGGAGAACCAGCGCAGGCACGAACAGGAATCCACCTCCGATTCCGAGTAATCCTGTGAGCATCCCGACGCCCAGCCCCACTCCAGCCGTCGCCACCGCGGTGATCGCGCCGCCTCGCTGGATTTCCGGTGTCCTCGAAGGCTCGCGACGCCGCATCATCAGAATCGCAGCGGCCAACATCATGATGCCGAGGAGGACGAGCTGCACGATTCCCGGAACGAGCTTCGCCACTTCGGCGCCCACACGGGCTCCCACCATCGCCAGAATGCCGAAGACGAGCGCCGCGCGAACGTCGAAGTTGCCAGCACGCCAATGCCGAATCGCCCCGACGAGACTCGTCGCGCCCACTACGACGAGGCTCATGGCAATGCTCTGCTTCGGTGTGTAGCCCATGACGTAGACGAAGATCGGCACCGTGAGGATGGACCCTCCGCCGCCGAGAATTCCAAGCGAGAGCCCGATGGCGAGTGCCAGGAGGTAGCCGATCATCGCTGCCGAATCTACCTCGCTAGCGAGCGCCACCGTGAGGGCAGACGTTGCCCAACGAGGCTCCCTACCGTCGCGTAGTTTCTCTAATCCTGCCGCGGCTCCAATCGGCCGCTCTTCCTCAGCCACCACGTTTTATGCGTTTTCATCGTTTTCTCACTGCAGTCTCGCTCAGCGGGACGCTCATCGCGGCGTTTTCGACGTCCGCGCTCGCGCAGTCGGCGAAGCGACCGCTCGCGCCCGATGACTGGGATCATTGGCGTTCGATCTCGTCTCCAGTCATCTCGAACGACGGGCACTGGGTCGTCTATTCGCTTGTTCCGCAGGTGGGTGACGGTGAGCTCGTCGTCCGCGCGACGAGCGGCGCGACGGAGTATCGCGTCCCCCGCGGATTCATTGGCCGGCCGCAGATGGTCGCCGGCTCTCGCGACACAACGAACGCGGCGCCGCCCGGTGTGATCACGTCGGACAGCAAGTTTGCGATCGCCCTCACCTACGCGCCCATGAGCGAGTTCGACCGCGCGCGACGGGAGAAGCGACGCCCGGCGGACCAGCCCAAAGCCACGCTCGCGATCATCAGCCTCGTCAACGGTCAGGTGGCGAGCATTCCACGCGTGCGCTCGTTCCGCACTGCGCGTGAATCGGGAATGTGGGTCGCCTATCTGCTCGAGCCGACTGACAGTGCCGGGGCGAATCGCGCGGCACGCGACTCCGCGTCGCGAGGGCGCGCGCAGGGCACTGCGGCGACGCCTGGAGGACAGCCGCGGCCCGTCGGTGATTCGGCCGGTGGGCATGGCCGACGTCCGGAATTCGGCTCGACGCTTGTGCTGCGCAACCTCGCGACCGGCGCGGAGCGGCGCATCAACGACGTCACGACGTACGCATTCGACGACAGCGCGAAGTGGCTCGGCTACACCGTTTCGTCTCGCGACAACGCCAAGGATGGCGCCTACGTGATGTCGCCGGCGGACGCAAAGGAAGTCGCCCTGCTCAGTGGTCGCGGCGCGTACAAGCAATTCACCTTCGATCGCGCGGGCGTGCAGGCCGCTTTCGTCTCCGATCGGGACGACGTGGCCAAAGAACATCCGCGATTCACACTCTACTACTCCAATCTCAAATTGCCGGCAGCGCAGGTAGCGGTCACATCGCCGGCGATCGGCGACGAACTGGGAATCTCCGATAACGGACGCGTCGGCTTCACGCGCAATGGGAGCGCGATTGTCTTCGGCGTCGCACCGGCGCCCATGGACTCGATTCCGGCCGATTCGCTCTACGACAAGGCGGTCTTTGATCTCTGGTCGTGGAAGGACCCACGCCTCCAGCCGCAGCAGAAGATCGAGGCAAACCGCGATCGGCAGCGATCCTTCGAGACGATTTACCACATCGCCACGAAGAAATTCGTTAGGCTGGCCAACGACTCGACGCCGACCGTCAGCGTTTCCGACGACGGCCGTGTCGCGCTCGCGGCAAGCTCCGAGCGTTATGCAATCGAGCGCATGTGGGGAGACGAGGGCGACGACGTCTACTTCATCGACGCGACCACGGGCAGCCGCAAGCTGATTCGCGAGAAGATCAGTGGCAGCGCGCAACTCTCGCCCGACGCCAAGTACGTCCTGTTCTTCGACAACGGCCATTGGTACAGCTATGTCGTCGCGACTGGGAAGACGGTCGATCTCACGGCGCCGCTCAAGAACGTGAGCTTTGCGCAGGAGACATGGGATACGCCGTCGACACCTGCGGCGTGGGGCGTTGCTGGATTCACGAAGGGCGACAAGTCGGTGATCCTGTACGACCGCTACGATCTCTGGGAGCTGGACCCGAGCGGTGTGCAGCCGGCCCGCGTCGTTACGGATTCCGTCGGTCGCCGCGAGCACATCGTCTTCCGGCTCGCGGAAGGTGGGCGAGGCGGACGCGGTGGACGTGGCGGACGCGGTGGCGGTGACGCCGAGCGTGGCGTGATCGATCCCGCGGAGCCGCTCCTCCTGTCGGCGTTTAACGACTCCACGAAGGCAGGGGGCTTTTATCGTGAACACCTCGAGACGAAAAAGCTGCCCGAGCGCGTCGTCATGGAGGACGTCGCGTTCGGTACGCCGCTCAAGGCCGCCGACGCGGAGCAGTTCGTAGTGACGAAGAGCACGTTCGTCGACTTCCCGAATCTGTACGCGGGACAGAACCTGACGAGCCTGACGAAGATCTCCGACGCGAACCCGCAGCAGAAGGACTTCAAGTGGGGGACGGTGGAGCTCGTGAGCTGGCGCAGCGCTGATGGCGTTCCGCTCCAGGGATTGCTGTACAAGCCGGAGGACTTCGATCCGCGCAAGAAGTATCCAATGATCACGTACTACTACGAGCAGTTCTCGAACACGCTGCACAACTATGTGCCGCCCGGTGGCCGCAACGTGATCAACTACACGCACTATGTCTCGAACGGCTATCTGATTTTTGTCCCCGATATCCATTACGAGAACGGGTTCCCGGGTGCGAGTGCGGTCAAGTCGATCGTGCCCGGTGTGGAGATGCTGCTCGCGCGCGGCTACGTCGATCCGAAAGAGCTTGGCATTCAGGGGCACTCATGGGGCGGCTATCAGACGGCGTTCATGATCACGCAGACGCACCTGTTCAGCGCCGCGATGGCGGGCGCACCGGTCGCGAACATGACGAGTGCCTACGGCGGCATTCGCTGGGGCTCTGGCCTCGCGCGCGCATTCCAGTACGAACACACTCAAAGCCGCATCGGCTGCTCGATCTGGCAGTGCACCACCCGCTATCTCGAGAACTCGCCGCTCTTCTGGGCGGATCGCATCACGACGCCGCTGCTCATGATGCATAACGACGCAGACGACGCGGTACCGTGGTATCAGGGCATCGAGATGTTCGTCGCGCTGCGACGGTTGGGGAAAGAGGTCTATCTCATCGATTACAACAACGACGTCCACAACCCCACGAAGCGCGCCAACCAGAAGGACATCGCGATGCGGATGCAGCAGTTCTTCGACTACCATCTGCGCGGATATCCCGAGCCGGATTGGATGATCCATGGGATTCCGTATCAGATGAAAGGTCGGGATCAGTTGCGGACGGCGATTCAGGCGGGTACGGCGGTAGGTCAGCAGAAATAGAGGTCCGGTTGGCAAGTCTGAGTTCTTCGCGAAAGTGCGGGACGTAGTAGGTCGCTGATACCGCTGACACGGCGCTGCAACCGCTGACGGGCTCCGTGTGCAGAGACGCCTGCGTGCCCAGTGATGTTGTGAATTTGTGAATGCGTCGGGAGGTTTCGCTGATCGTCAGAAGCTTCCCGAGGCATTTAACAACAAGACCATTCACCATGGTGCATGGAGGCGTCGCTGCTGAGGAGCAAGGCAGTGGTCTCAGCGCCGTGTCAGCGGTATCAGCGGCCTCCTACGGCTAGAAAGCTGGCCGGCCAGCCAGAGATAGCTTTTATTTCGATTCCGCGTACATCATGATTGAGGGACTCCCACCAATCCCCAAGATGAGCGACGAAATCGACTACAAGATCATCGGCGATGACCTGCAAGCCGTCATCGTGACGCTCGATCCGGGCGAAACCGTCATCGCCGAAGCGGGCGCGATGATGTACATGCAGGAAGGCATCGTGATGAACACCACCCTCGATCCGAACCAGCAGGGCGGGGGACTGTTCGGAAAGCTCATGCAGGGCGCCAAGCGCGCAATCTCCGGCGATTCCTTCTTCGTCACGACCTTCACGAACACTGGCCACAAGCGCCAGGACGCCGCGTTCTCGTCGCCATTTCCGGGCAAGATCCGGCCGATCGATCTCAAGGAGTGGAAGGGGACGATCATCGCGCAGAAAGATTCTTTTCTCTGCGCCGCTCGCGGTGTGAACGTCACAATCGCGTTCACGAAGCGGATCGGCGCGGGCTTCTTTGGTGGCGAAGGTTTTATCCTCCAGCGCATCGAGGGCGACGGGCTCGCCTTTTTGCACGCCTCGGGGACACTGCACGAATTGAAGCTGAGCGGCGGCGAGTCGCTGCGCGTCGATACCGGGTGCATCGTCGCGATGGATCAATCGGTCGACTACGACATTCAGATGGTTCCCGGGGTCAAGACGGCACTCTTCGGAGGCGAGGGCCTCTTCTTCGCGCTCCTCCGCGGACCGGGCCGCGTGATCCTGCAAACAATGCCGTTCTCGCGCCTCGCCGATCGGATCATCGCCGCCTCGCCTCGCGCCGGCGGCAGCCGTCGCGAAGAAGGAAGTGTCCTCGGCGCGTTAGGCGGTCTGCTCGAAGGCAATAGTTAGGCAGATGGCCACGGCTGCAATCGAGACCCGCGCTCTTCGGAAGGTATACCCGGCGCCGTCCGCGAAGCGGGCCAAGCGACAGGGGGCGCCGCCACAGGGCGCGAATTGGCCGGGCGGCCCAATGCCATCGACGGGCGTCGTCGCGCTCGATGCGCTCGACCTCGACATCAACGAGGGCGAATTCTTCGGACTGCTCGGGCCTAACGGCGCCGGCAAGACGACGACGATCGGCATCCTGACGACGCGCGTCCTGCCGACCGCAGGCTCCGCGCGCGTCTCCGGCGTCGACGTCGCGAACGATGCGGTACGCGTCCGCACGCACATCGGCGTCGTTCCGCAGCGGCCGAATCCCGACCGCAGTCTCAATGCGCTCGAGAATCTCGTCTATCACGCAGCGTACTTCGGAATTCCACGTGCCGCTGCCGAAGCGAGCGCACGGCAGCTCCTCGAGCGTCTCGACATTGCCGACAAGGCGTCTGCAAAAGTCGATCAGCTCTCGGGCGGTCAGCAGCAACGCCTGATGATCGCGCGGGCGCTCATTCACGAGCCCGACGTCCTCTTTCTCGACGAGCCGACCGTCGGTCTCGATCCGCAAGCGCGTCTCGATCTGTGGGCGATTCTTCGCGACCTGCACCAGCAGGGCCGCACGATCGTAATGACGACGCACTACATGGAGGAAGCGGATCGCCTCTGCGATCGGATCGGGATCGTCGATCGCGGCAAATTGCTTGCGCTCGACACGCCCGCGCGTCTCAAGGAACGAGCGCCCGGCGGCACGCTCATCGAACTGCAGCTCGACGGTGATCCGGAGCGGCTTGTCGCCGCCGTCACATCGCTGCAAGGCGTGCTTCGCGCCGAAGCGCGCGACAGTGTGCTGCGCGTGTTCAGCGATCGCGGCGGCCGCATCATCTCGCCGCTCATTCAGATTGTCGAAGAAGGGGGTCTCCACGTGAAGAACATCGGCCTCACTGAGCCGAGCCTGGAGACATTGTTCGTGTCGCTCACTGGGAGAAAGCTCGATTGACGACCGTCACGCGTGATGTACCCACGGCTCTTCACTCGCCGAGCAAGACCTCCCGCCAACGAACCGTGTCGTCCTTCAAGGTCTTTCTCGCGTTGCTGAGACGAGACGTAACGGTTGCCCGCAAGGAGCTGCCGTTTTTTCTCGTGCGCACGGTGATGCAGCCCGTGCTCTTCATCATCGTGTTCGGCGCGCTGCTGCCGCGAATGGGATTCGTCGGCGCGGGCTACACGGCGACGCTCCTCCCCGGCATCCTCGCGATCAGCCTAACGATGGCGGCGATTCAGGCCGTTTCCCTGCCGATGATGCAGGACTTCGGCTGGACGAAGGAGATCGAGGACCGATTGCTCGCTCCCGTTCCGACGCGCGTCGTCGCCGCGGAGAAGATCGTCGCCGCCGTCATACAGGCGCTCATCGCCGCGATCGTCGTGCTCCCCATCGCGCGACTCATCATGGGGCCGATTCCCGGCTTCTCGCTCACACATGGCGGCGAGATCATTCTCATCGCGCTCCTCGGCGCCACCGCATTCTCGTCGCTTGGCATGTGGCTCGGCACCGCGATCTCGCCGCAGCAGATCGGGCTCATGTTCAGCGTCATCGTTGCGCCGATGATCTTTTTCGGCTGCGCGTACTATCCGTGGCGCGGACTCGACGCCGTGCCAGTGGTGAAATACCTCGTCCTGCTCAATCCTCTCGTCTACGTCGCCGAGGGACTGCGCGGCGTGATGACGCCCACCGTACCGCACATGAGCCTCGGCGTCGTCACGGTCGCGCTCATCCTGCTGGCGGCGGCGGGTTGGATGCTCGGCATGCGCAGCTTCTATCGCCGCGCGATCGGATGACGCGGACGGAGGCGCGTCGCGCGCCGCTCGCCGAGCCGATCGACCGCTTTCTGAAATTGCTGGAGCAAGCGACGTCGCTTCCGCGCGAACTCTTGCCCGAGCCGACGGCGTTCGCCCTGGCGACGTGCGTCGACGATCGGCCGAGCGTGCGTATGCTGCTTCTCAAGAACGCCGACGAGAACGGATTCGTGTTCTACACGAATTACGAGAGCCGCAAGGGGCGTGAGCTCCTCGCGAATTCGAACGCCGCGATGTGCTTCCACTGGCAGCCGATGGAGATTCAGGTGCGCGTCGAGGGTCGCGTCGAACCAGTCGAGGGCGCCGAAGCGGACGCATATTTTGCCTCGCGCGCGCGTGGCAGTCAGATCGGTGCGTGGGCGTCGCAACAGAGTCGCGCGCTTGCCGACGAGCAATTTCTCGAGCGTCGCGTCGCGGAGTTCGAGCGAAAATTCGAGGGTACTCCGGTGCCGCGTCCGCCGTACTGGTCTGGCTTTCGCTTGCTGCCGCAGCGTATCGAGTTCTGGAAGGGAATGCCCAGTCGTCTGCACCGGCGTGAGCTATACGAACGCCGTGTGGGCGCCGATGTCTGGACGGTCGAGATTCTCTTTCCCTAATCGGCACGCGACACTCGCTACCCGCACCTCGCCACTATTATTCGGCCCATGGCGACACACATCGTAGAAACCACGTCGGCACCGGAGCCCTCGTCGACGCCGCCACGCCCTGGCGAGTGGAGCATCGAGGCCGCGCGCGCTCTCTACAACATCGAGGGTTGGGGCGCCGGGTTCTTCGACATCAACGCGAGCGGCCACGTCGTCGTGCGCCCGAACAAGGAACGTCCCGAGCACGAGGTCGATCTCTACGATGTCGCAATGGACCTTGAAGAGCAGGGCATCGCCCTTCCCGTGCTCCTCCGCTTCTCGGACATTCTTCGCTCCCGCATCGAGGCACTGACAACGCGATTCGACGAAGCGCGCGGCGAGTTTCAGTATACCGGCGGCTACACGACGGTGTATCCGATCAAAGTGAATCAGCAGCGCCACGTCATCGAAGAGATCCTCGAGTTCGGCAAGTCGCACGGCGTCGGACTCGAGTGCGGCAGCAAGCCCGAGCTGCAGGCGATTCTCGGTCTCTCGGAAACGACCGACCACCTGATCGTCTGCAACGGCTACAAGGACGAGGAGTTCATGCGCCTCGCCCTGATGGGCCAGAAGCTCGGGCATCAGGTCTTCATCGTCCTCGAGCAGCTCAGCGAGATCGACGTCTTGTTGCAAGTCGCCGATGAAATGCAAGTGACTCCGACCGCTGGCGTGCGGATCAAGCTTGCCTCTCGAGGATTCGGCCGCTGGAAGGAGAGCGGTGGTGAGAAGTCCAAGTTCGGTCTGAACGCAGCGGATCTCGTCACCGCGATCGAGAAGCTGCGCAGCGCGGGCCGGCTCGACATTCTCAAGTTGATCCATTTTCATCTGGGATCGCAGATCACCGACATCAGGTTCATCAAGCTGGGTTTACAGGAGATTACTCGTTTCTACGTCGAGCTGCGCGAGATGGGTTTAGATATCACTCATCTCGACGTCGGCGGCGGCCTCGGCATCGACTACGACGGCACCAATTCCACGTCCGACGCGAGCGTCAACTACACGCTGGGCGAGTATGCGAACGATGTCGTCTACACGCTCGCCGAAGCCTGCCGCCAGCACGACTTCCCGATGCCCCACGTCATCAGCGAATCGGGGCGCGCGCTCACTGCACATCACGCGCTCCTCTTGCTCAAGGTGATCGACGTCGAGTCGCACACGGAGCGGCCGATTCCGGAGCTCACCGAGGATGATCACCCTCTCCTCCATGAGATGGTGGCCGACTACCGGGACGCGTCGCGAAAGAACGTCTCCAAGCGCCGTATTCGCGAGATCTATCACGATCTCACCTTCGACAAGGAGCGCTCACACGAGTTGTTCAACTCCGGCGTGCTCTCGCTTCGCGGCCGCGCGATGGCCGAGCAGATCTATTTCGCCACCATCAACGCCATATCGCGAGCCGTCGAAAAAAATCGGGACGAGTACGACGACATCATAATGGATCTCGATGCAGCCCTTGTTGACCGGTACTTTTGCAATTTCTCCGTCTTCCAATCGTTGCCGGACAGTTGGGCGATCGATCAGCTCTTCCCGATCATCCCGATCCACCGCCTCACCGAGGAGCCGATCCGGCGCGGAACTCTGCAGGACGTCACGTGCGACTCTGACGGAAAGATCGATCGCTTCGTCGGAGACAAGGGCGGCAGACCGAGCCTCGAGCTGCACAAGTTCACCGACGGGGAACCGTATATCCTTGGCGTCTTTCTGACCGGCGCATATCAGGAGATCCTCGGCGACCTGCACAATCTCTTCGGTGACACGAACGCCGTGCACGTGCGTCTTGCCGCGAACGGAAATTACGAGGTTACTGATCTCGTCCATGGCGATACCGTGACCGAAGTGCTGAATTACGTTCAATTCCGCGCCAACGATCTGCTGCAGACCTTCCGACGGAAGGTGAGTGCCGCGAAGCAGATCACTCGTCAGGAAGCGAACACCTTCATCGCCGATTACGTCGCCGGACTCGAGGGCTACACATACCTCGAGGGCGAAGCGGCGCAGTAGTGATCGGCTTCGCGCCGCCGACGGCCAGCGCCATCGATCCAGTCGCGCCGCTCCTCGCGGCGCTGGTCGCGATCTTCATCGCGACGAAAGTGCTCGGCGAGCTCGCCCAGCGTCTCGGGCAACCCGCCGTACTCGGCGAGCTGCTCGCTGGCGTGTTACTTGGCAATTCTCTCCTCGGAATCGTCAATCCGGCGGACCCGGTCCTCGCGGCGCTCTCCGAGATCGGCGTCATCATACTGCTGTTCGAGACCGGGCTGCATACGGAATTGCGCTCGTTACTCAGTGTGGGCAGTGCCGCGACGACGGTCGGCCTCGCGGGCGTGGTGATTCCATTCGCGTTAGGCTACGGGAGCGCGCTCGCCTTCGGCCTCGGACACATCCCGGCACTCGTCGGCGGCGCCGCGCTCTGCGCGACCTCGGTGGGCATTTCGGCGCGCGTGCTCTCCGATCTCGGGAAGCTCGAGTCGCTCGAGGGACGCGTGGTCCTTGGCGCGGCGGTGCTCGACGACATCGTGGGGCTCGTGATCCTCGCCGTCGTCGCCGATGTGGTGAGCGGTACGTCGATCGACGTGCTTCACGTGGCGCGGATCAGCGTGACGGCGATTCTTTTCTTTGCCGCGGCTGTGTTCATCGGGATGCGAGTCGCGCCGCCTGCCTTCGGCATCATCGATCGGATCAAATCGGCGGGCGCGCTCGGCGTATTCGGGTTGGCGTTCGCGTTTGCACTGGCATTGCTCGCCAAGCTCGCTGGATCCGCGCTGATCATCGGTGCGTTCGCGGCTGGACTCGTGCTTTTCGTGATTCCGCAGAAGCAGGAGATCCAGAAGTCGACGACGACCATCGGCCATTTCTTCGTGCCGATCTTCTTTGCCACCGTCGGTGCATCGGTCGACCTGCGCGCGCTCGCGAACCCGCGATCACTGGGCATCGGTCTCGTGCTCATCATCTGCGGCGTCGCCGGAAAGATCGCGGCGGCCTACGTGCCGCGCTGGTTCCGCGGGCGAAAGATTCTCGTCGGCGCAGCCATGGTGCCGCGAGGGGAGGTCGGTCTCATCTTCGCGCAGATGGGATTGAGCACGGGCGCCATCGATGCTGGATTATTCGGGGCCATTATGCTCATGGTCCTAACGACGACTCTCATCACGCCGCCGATGCTGGGACGGATCGTACGCTCGACGACGACCGACATGTTTCGTGTCGCGGAGGGGGCGGAGGATCGTCCCGGCGATGGCGGCATCGACGATCTCGTTGCTGGCGCCTCGCAGACCGACGGACCCGATGGCGAGGGCCGCTCGACGAGAGCGATCCGTCGGCAATAGGAAACGGAGTGAAGCAGTCGCAGCTTCGTGCTTCCTCTCACGCGCGCATGGCCAGATCCAGGTCGTTAGACTCGAGCCGAGTGCGGCCGTAGTTAGGAGCTAAGAGGGCGCGTGGAAGACGGCACGTCGGGGGAGGCGCGTCGAGAGAGGCGCGTCGAAAACAGCGCGTCGAAAACAGCGCGTCGAAAACACCGCGTCGAAAACACCGCGTCGAAACAAGCGTACGAAGAATGAAACGGGCGCTGCGCGCCCGATTTCCATATTTGCTGGCGTTCGGCGCCGTCTTCGACGCGCCTCTCTCGACGCGCCTCTCTCGACGCGCCTCTCTCGACGCGCCCCTCTCGACGCGCCCCTCTCGACGCGCCCCTCTCGACGCGCCCCTCTCGACGCGCCCCTCTCGACGCGCCTCTCTCGACGCGCCTCTCTCGGCGTGCCCCTCTCGACGCGCCCCTCTCGACGCGCCTTCCTCGACGCGCCTTTCTTCCCTAACCCAGCCTCTTCGCGACACTATCCCAGTTCACCACATTCCACCACGCCGCGACGTAGTCCGGCCGCTTGTTCTGGTACTTCAAGTAGTACGCATGCTCCCAGACATCGAGTCCGAGGATCGCTTTCTTCCCGTCCATGAGCGCGTTGTCCTGGTTTGGCGAGCTTGTGATCGAGAGCTTGCCATTGCCTTCGTCGATCAACCACGCCCATCCTGACCCGAAGCGACCTGCCGCAGCCGCGGCGAATTGCTCTTTGAATTTCGCGAACTCTCCGAACGAGCTCTTGATCGCATCGGCGATCCTTCCCTTCGGCTCGCCGCCCTTCTTCGGGCCCATGATCTCCCAGAACATCGAGTGGTTCCAGTGACCGCCGCCGTTGTTGCGCACTGCGGTGCGCACGGTCTCCGGCACGCTGTTGATGCCACGCATCAAATCCTCGAGTGATTTCCCCTCGAGCTGCGGCGCCTTCTCCAGCGCCGCATTGAGATTGTTCACATATGCCTGATGATGCTTGGTGTGATGGATCTCCATCGTCCGCGCATCGATGTGCGGCTCGAGGGCGTCGTACGCGTACGGCAGCGCGGGAAGCGTGAACGGCATTTCTGACTCTCCTTTCGTTCAGATATCCGAAACCGCTCGTGTCCCCGACGATCGCCTGCGACTGCGCAACCAGGCGATGATGCCTGGCAGAAACGAGAGGAAGATCACGGCGAGGATCACGAGCTCGATGTGGTCACTGATCCCCGGAATGTAGTGGCCCAAGAAATATCCGATGAACAACATCGACCAAATCCACGCCAGACCGCCGACGACATTGTAGATCGTGTACCGGCGGTATTGCATTTGCCCCATACCAGCCACAACGGGCACGAAGGTGCGAACAATGGGCATGAATCGCGCGAGGACGATCGTTTTTCCACCGTGTCGCTCATAGAACGCATGCGCGCGCTCGAGGTGCTTCCGATTGAACAACAGCGAATTCTCGCGCGTGAAGAGCTTCGGCCCAGTCAGCTTCCCGATGTAATAGCCAAGGCTGTTCCCGCCGATCGAAGCGACCGACAGCACCATTCCGAGAACGTAGACGTTGAGGTCAAATTGCTGAGTCTGCGACGCCAGCAAGCCCGCCGTCACCAGCAGCGAATCGCCGGGAAGGAAGAAGCCGACGAGAAGGCCCGTCTCAGCGAAGATGATGATCGTCAAACCGACGTAGCCTCCCCAAGCAACGAGTGCTCGGGGATCGCCCAGGCGGTGCAGAAAGTCGAGTATAGGCTGCATGCGGTGGTTTGCGGTGCGAGAACGGTGGGTGGGTGGTGAGCAAAGGAACTTCGACGACGCCGCGCGACGGGTCAACTCCGCCACGAACGGACACGCGGACGTCGCGTGCGTCGCCTCACGACGAGCGTGAGTGGTCCCAGGTTATCGAACGCGTCCTCCGGCTGCCGGTTCCTCCATCCGGATTCTGGTATCGCATCGGCATCACGGGGTCTGCGGAGCGTTGGCTCGAGATCGCCTTTGGCGTCGTGCTTTATGCACTCGCCGTCGGATGGGTCTGGTCCCTTTCGCATCTTCGGGCATTGGAGGCTGCGGACGGCGACACCACGGCTGCCAGCGCCGCGGCGCGCACCGCGGCCAACATTGCCAGCGCGTTGACGTCGGCCAATGCTCCCTCTACCGCTTACCTGACGGACGCGACGCTCAACGCACTCTTTGACCGCGCTCGAGGAGCGAGCGGCAAGCTCCGCGTCGCGATCGATACGTCGGCCGAGGGCGTGACGCCGGACTCGCTGCCCGCCGGTTCCGAGCTCCGGTACACCGCGAACGGCGACGTCTCTCAGGTTGATTCCGAGCCGCAGGGTGCCGGTGTCTGGAGCGTCGCGCTCGATATCGGGAATGCGATCCGCCCAATCACCGATTTCAGTGTCATCACCGAGCTTCCGTTCAGTGCGAAGAATGGGGGCCGCGTTGGTCTCTACTACCTCGGCACGTGGCCGGCAGAGCGCTCGCGCAGGAAGGTTGGTCCAGCAAAAGCGCCCACCAAGAGCTACTCGAATCCATCGGGCTTCATCGAGGTCACACCGCAGAACGAAGACACATATGTGTCGGAGCACTTCAGGCTGCGTGATTTTCTGACGCACGATCAACCGAACGTCTGGCCGAAGTATCTCGTGTTGCAACTCCGCATCGTCGACAAGCTCGAGCTCGTGTTGCAGGACCTTGCGGCGCACGGCGTCGACATCAGCGGTGTACGCGTCATGAGCGGATTTCGGACGCCTCAGTACAACGCGTCTGGTGGCAACCCGCAGGGACGAGCCGCGCTCAGCCGTCACATGTACGGCGACGCGTCGGACATCTACATCGACAGCAATCACGACGGCGTGATGGACGACCTCGACCATAACGGGCGCATCAATGTCAACGACGCGAAGGTAATCGAGGCCGCCGTGGATCGCGTCGATGCGGTACATCCGGAGCTCATAGGCGGGGCAGGGATCTATCCTGCCGGGCCCGGGCACGGACCTTTCATTCACATCGATACGCGCGGCTATCGGGCGCGCTGGATCGGAGGACCTGGAGGAGGCTGAGCCGTGGTGGAACACCGCAGAACGACCGACCTGGACGTCGAAGACGAACCGACCGCCGGCGTTGGTACAGAGGGAAACGGAAAGGCAACCGAACATCGCGACGAGGGGCCGATCATCGCGGGGATTCGCGCGACCGACATCGAGCCGTACACCGGACTGCGCTATCTCTCGAAGCTCTTTCGCTTCATGGCGATCATCGTGCTGCTGATCGCGATCGCGGAGATCGCGACGGGGCTGTACGCTCAGGGCGCGTCGGCGATTCCGACGTTGCTCGGAGAGATCAGTCGGCTCATCGTGATTGCCGGCGTCCTTTGGGGCACCGGTGATCTTGCGCATTTGCTCATCGACGTCGGTCACGACGTGCGCGCGGGGCGGGTGCTGCTCGCGCGGCAGACGTACCACATGACCAAAGAGCATTTGTTCGATCGGCCGATCTCGGTGGAGCGTCCCGTGGCGGTGGAGCGTGGGCGCAGCGAGAGCGCCTCGCCTCCGGGCGGTCCGCCGATCCCTTGACGATTTACACGATCGGACATTCGACGCGCTCGTTCGCCGACTTTCTTGCTTTGGTGGAGCGTTCGCGCATCGAACGTCTGGTCGACGTCAGGGCATTTCCGGGCTCGCGGCGGCATCCGCAGTTCAATCGTGACGCGCTTGCGCAGTCACTGCCCGAGCACGGGATGGAGTATCTGCACCGGCCAGCGTTAGGCGGCCGACGCCGTCCGCGTCCCGACGCGCCGCCATCAGCATGGCGCAACGAGGGCTTCCGTGGCTACGCAGACTACATGCGCACACTCGAATTCCATCGCGCGCTCGACGAGCTGATCAAGTGCGCGGCCGAACGCCGAACGGTGATCATGTGCTCGGAAGCGGTGCCGTGGCGCTGTCATCGATCGCTCATCAGTGACGCGCTCTATGCGCGTGGGGTGACCGTTGAGCACATTCTCGACAGCGGAACCTCGCCGCACGCGCTGACGAGCTTCGCCCTCGTGCGCGATGGTGAGGTGAGCTACCCGCCCACGGAGACGGATGGCCGGCAAGTGCTCGCGCTGGGCGATTCCTGACGTGCGCTCCCGCTGTCTGCTGGAGTTCGGTACGAGTGTTGCTCTCTCCGCCGCGTCGGAGGCAAGCAGCGTAGCTCGGGCCAATAACCACTTCGAGGATACCAGTCATGCTTTGGACACTGGCAGTCATTCTGCTCATCCTGTGGGCGCTCGGATTTCTGGCGTTTCACGTCGGCGGAAGTCTCATCCATCTCCTGCTCGTGATTGCCCTCATCGTGATCGTGTACCGCCTCGTGACTGGACGACGGCCCGTCGCCTGAGCGCGTAGCCCGCTGGACTTGCGTCGACCGGGAGGCCGCGGTGATCTTCGCCGCGGCCTCTTGTCTTGTGCGCCTCTGACCTCCGCCGCGTGTTCACTGCTCACGTCGTCGCTCATACACACTGGGACCGCGAGTGGTATCACCCATTCGTGCGTTTTCGTCAACGACTCGTTGCCCTGGTTGACGATTTGTTAGACGACCCACCTGGGCCTGATGAGAGTTTTCTGCTCGACGGGCAGGCCATCGTGGTCGAGGACTATCTCGACGTGCGCCCGGAGCGCGCCGCGGAGCTGGCGGCCTTGCTGCAGCGCGGCCGCCTCGAGGCCGGACCCTGGTATGTCCTCGCCGACGAGCTGATTCCCTCCGGCGAAGCGCTCGTTCGCAATCTCCTCCTCGGCCGGCGAGTGCTGCGTCGTCTTCGGGCGTCCCCACCGGCAGTGCTCTATTGTCCCGACTCCTTCGGTCACCCCGCGGCGCTTCCGCTCATCGCGTGTGGGTTTGGACTGCCGCTCGTCATCCTGTGGCGGGGCTACGGCGGCCGCCGCTGGCCGTCGGGCGACGCGGCGCTCTGGTCGGCTCCGGACGGTCAGCGCGTCCTGCTCTATCATCTCCCGCCTAACGGCTACGAGTACGGTTCGAATCTGCCAGCGGACGCGCCCGCGGCACGCGATCGCTGGCAGCGCATGCGCGCCACATTCCAGCCGCGTGCCGTAACTGACGTCGTGCTCGTGCCTAACGGCGCCGATCACCACGCGCGGCAGCTGAAACAGCGCGAGGCGGTGCGTGCGCTCGCGGGCCAGGCGCAGGCGACGGGCGACACGCTGCACGCGAGCTCCCTGAACGCGTTCGCCGACGAGATCCTCGCTCGCGCACGAACACGCGACCTCCCCGTCGTCTCAGGCGAGCTCCGTGACTCCTACGGCTACACGTGGACGCTCCAGGGCACCTTCGCCTCGCGCGCCGCGCAGAAGCGGCACAACGCTCGCGCCGAGCGACTCCTCCTTCGTGACGCCGAGCCGTGGTCGGCGCTGGCCAGACGACGCGACGGCACGTCGCGTCTGCCCCTTCTCGTTGCGGCCTGGCGGACGCTTCTTCAGTCGCATCCGCACGACACCCTCTGCGGATGCTCGATCGACCCCGTTGCCTATGCCATGAATCGGCGGCTCGAAGACGCGATGGTGCAGGGCATCGGCATTCGCGATGACGCTATCGCTCAACTCGTCGGCCACGATCCCGTTACGGCGCGAACGAGGGAGGAGGTATGGACACCGCTCGTCGTCGTGCGGAACCGTGCCGCGCGACGCCGCGGCGGCGTTGCGATCGTCGAGATCAAGCAGTTCCTCGCCGACATTCCGGTCGGACCGGGCTCCGCGTCGGCCGCCGTGCGCCGCGCTGCTCGTGTTGAGCACCCGAAACTTGGCGTCTCGCAGCTCCAGCGCCTCGGCCGGCGCATCGGCTACGACCAGCTCGAGTCCCCGCAGCATTACCCCGACAAGGATCTCGTCGCGGTCACCCGCGCTGCGGTGTGGGTCGAGGCCGTGCCCGGCTACGGCCTTTCCAGCTACCCGTTAGGCGGGCGCGCGACATCGCGTGGCGCGGGAACTCGGCCAGTCGTCGTAACCGATACGACAGTCGACAACGGCCTCGTCAGGCTCATGGTGTCGGCCGAAGGACGCGTATCGGTGCAGCACGCCGGGCGACGGATCGACGATCTGCTCATCATCGAAGACCGGATCGATCGCGGCGATCTCTACACGCCATCGATCCGCGGCACCGCGGCGCTCCCGGAATTCCTGGGTGTCACGACGACAATGCGAGGCCCGCTGATCGGTGAGTTGCGTCTGCGCTGGCGGCTTCGTGACATCGAAAGCTCTGCGCGCCGGCGGTCCGCAACGACGCTGGCCGTTCGCCTTTCGTTGACTGCCGAGGCCGCGTTGGTGCGATTGGCCGTCAGCGGAAACAACCATCGCCGAGATCACCGCCTCCGCGTAGGCCTCCGAACCGATATCTCGGCAGGCGATGTCTGGGCCGACGCTGCATTCGGACCACTGCCGCGTCTACCGCTCGAGGTGCCTGACGAGGATGCCCGCGACGAGACCCCGCCAGCCACCGCGCCGCTCCATCGATACGTGTCCCTGTTCAATGCCAGACGCGGTGCCACGCTCTTCAGCGATGGTCTCGCCGAGTACGAGGCGGCGTCGCGTGGAGAGCTGTTCATCACGCTTCTGCGTGCCGTCGGCGCGCTGTCGCGAAAGAATCTGCCGGAGCGCCCGGGGCATGCGGGCTGGCCCGCACCAACGCCAGGGGCCCAGTCGCTTGGCCCTTTCGCCGCGCGCTTCGCGCTCATGCTACATGGCTCGCGTACGCCGGAAACGATCGATGCGATCGAGCATGCGGCCGATGACGCTCTGCTGCCCCTCGAGGGACGCACGATCCGCTCGCCTCGAAACCTGCCGCTGGCATCGTTAGGTGTCGAGCTCCGGGGCGTCGGTCTCGCCTTTTCGACGCTCAAGGACTCCGAGGATGGCGAGTGGCTCGTGGCGCGCTGCGTGAACCTTCTCGACACCCCGGTCGACGGCGCATGGCGATTCGGCGTTCCGATCCGCGAGGCGTACACGGCACGCCTGGACGAAACCATCGGCGAGCCGTTGACGCTAACCGAGAACACCGTGCCGTTCAAAGCCGCGCCGCGCGCCGTCGTGACGATCCTCGTTCGTTAGGCGGCTACGCTCGATCGCGTAGCGTGACCCCGGCTTCGCCGGCGAGTCGATCACGCAAGCTGTCACCGAGCAGCGTACAGGCGAGCACGGTAACGATCAGGGCGAGCCCGGGCGCGATTGCTACCCAAGGCGCCGCGACGATCAGGTCGCGCCCGCCCGCGATCATGTTCCCCCAGCTCGGCTGGGGCGGCTGGATGCCCAGTCCAAGGAACGACAAGCCACTCTCGAGCAGGATGGCATTCCCGACGCCGAGCGTCGTGGCGACAATCGCCGGACCTAGCGCGTTAGGCAGCGCGTGACGCAACAATACGCGCCGCGGCCGCGCGCCGAGCGCCGTCGCCGCGTCGACGTACGGTTGCGCGCGAACGCCCAGCACCTCCCCGCGCACGAGGCGCGCGACGCCCATCCATCCCGTTGCAATGAGCACGACCACGACCGTCGCGAGCCCCGGCTGCCAGAGCGCCGCGCAGACGAGTAGCAAAACGAGACGGGGAATCGCGAGCAGGGCGTCCGCAATCGCCATCGACACGCTGTCGGCAGCGCCGCCGCGCCACGCCGCGATCGCGCCGACCAACGTGCCCACGAGCGCCGCCAACACCGAGCCCACGACGCCCACCGATAGCGACAACCGCCCCGCAAGCATCATCCGCACGAACAGATCCCGGCCGAAGCGATCGGTGCCGAGCAGGTGAAAGTCGCCACGGGCGTCGCTGGCGAGCGGAGGCACGAGTCGGAGAGACAGTACGTCGCCGATTGACAGAGGATCGCGTCGCGCGGCCAATGGAACGAAGAGCGCGCCTAACGCGAACAGCACCAGCGTGCCGAGGCACACACGCTCGAGCGTCGTGAGCGCCGGAAAGCGCCAGCTGCGTCCTGGTTCAGACGGCACGTCGTGGATCGAGCAGAGGGAGCGCGACGTCGGCGGCGAGATTCGCGAAAATCACGAGCGCCGCATACCACACCGTCGCGCCGAGCACCACGGGATAATCACGCGCCGCGATCGCTGTGACCATGAGGCGGCCCATTCCCGGCCACGCAAAAACACTCTCGACGAAGATCGAGCCGGCGACCACGCCGGGTAGCGACAGCGCGAAGAGCACGACCATCGCAGGGAGAATGTTGAAGAGCACGTGCCGGAGATACACTCGCCGTGGTGAGACCCCCTTCGCGCGTGCGGTACGTACCCAATCCTGCGCGAGAATGTCGGCGACGCTCGTGCGTGCGTACCGCGCAATGCCCGCGGCACCGATCGCGGCGAGAATCGTTAGGGGAAGAACGGCGTGGCGGCCGATGTCCAGCAGCCGCGCACCGCCGTGCAACTCCAGGCCCGGAGACTGCATCCCGAACGCGGGGAGGCGCATCGCGGGCGGGAAGCCCCAGGTCGCCGCGCCATATGTGAACACGGCCACGAGCGCGAGCGCCAACCAATAGCTCGGCGCCGCGTAGACCACGGTTGCCGTTACTGTGAGGACATGATCAACCGGACGACCACGCCGCGCCGCCTGCAGGATCCCGAGCGGGACGCCGACAATGAACGTGATGAAGAGGGCACTTCCGCCGAGGAAGAGCGAAATCGGCATCGCCTCGCGCAACTCGCGGCCAACGGGCCGGCGCGACGAAAAGCTCTCGCCGAGATTCCCGTGCAGCACGCCACTCATCCACCGTGCATATTGAACGACGATTGGACGATCGAGGCCGAGCTCAGAGCGCAATCGCGCGGCGTCCTGCGCCGTGGCGGTTGGCGGGACGAGTAGCAGCGCGGGATCGCCAGGTGCGACGCGAACCAGCACGAAGGTGATGGTGACGACGAGCCAGAGCAAAACGATCGCGCCGCCGAGCCGGCGGAGGAGTGGAGCGGTGCGCGCAATCCAATCGGGAATCACGCGTTGAAGATGTCGGAAGCGGCGCGCCGGTCAATTGCGCGAAGCGGCGCGATCGTCGTTCTCTTGGTCACAGGATGCGTTGCGGAGCGGCCGGCAAATACGGTCGTCTACGCGTCAGGCGCCGACCTCGAGAGCGGCAATCCACTCGTCACCGTGCATCCGCTGTCGCGGCAGGTGCAGCGATACATGCTCTTCGTGACGCTGGCGCGCTACGACAGCGCGTTGGCGCCGATCCCGTACGGCGCGCGCAGCTGGGAATGGTCGAAGGATCGTCGTGCGTTGACGCTACAACTCGTCAACGGCCTGCGCTGGCAGGATGGCGTCGTCACGACTTCACGTGACGTGGTCTTCACCGTCGACGCCGCTCGCGATCCGGCCACGGGCTACCCGCGGGCGGCGGACCTCGCCGCGATCGATTCCGCCGTGGCGCGGGACGATTCCACCGTCACGCTGCACTTCGCGCGCGAGCAGTTCGGCTTCCCGCTCGTGCTCTGTGAGCTGCCGATCCTTCCCGCGCATCTGCTCGCCCAGGTACCACGTCGTGAAATGCGTCGCGCGCCGTTCAATCTCGCGCCGGTGGGAAACGGTCCCTTCCGCTTTATCGATCGGCGCGCGGGCGATCATTGGACGTTCGCCCGCAACGCGGATTTTCCCGCCTCGCTCGGCGGTCCGCCGCACGTTGGCGGTGTCGTCATCGTCGTCGTCGACGAACCCACGACGAAGTTTGCCGGTTTGGCGAGCGGCGAGCTCGACGTCGCCGGCATCTCGCCCTCGGTGGCACCGCTCGTTAGGCGCGACCGATCACTTCGCGTTCTCGATTATCCTGTGCTCTTCAGCGTCGGTCTGGTCTTCAACGCCCATCGTCCGCCCTTCGACGACCTCCGCGTCCGACGCGCCATCGATTTGTCTCTCGACCGCGACCGCATCGTGCGCGCCGCACTCGCCGGCTACGGAACGCCGGCCTCCGGGCCGGTTCCACCGGACAACCCGCTCGCACGCCTCGCGGTAGCACAGATCGATATCAAGATGGCCGACTCCCTGCTCGATGCCGCTGGGTGGACGCGTCGCTCGGGCACATGGCGAACGCGCGGTGGACGTCCCTTCGTCGTCGATCTTCTCACGGTCGGTAGTGGAGACAATGCCCTCGAGCAGCTCGTGCAAGCCGACCTCGCGGGACGAGGGATTCGCGTCAACATCCGCCAGGTGGAGCTCGGGCGATTCCTCGCCGAGGCGCGCGCGCCGGAGAAGCAGTTCGACATGCTCGTTGCTGGTATTCCGGGCGATCTCTCGCTCTCATATGTCGGCGCGATGTTCGATTCTCGTCAGGCAGGCGGCGCTCTGGACTATGCGGGCTATCATACCCGCATGCTCGACTCGCTCTTTGCTGCCGTCCGCGACGCCAGATCGCCAACCGATGCGCGCGCTGCCTGGCTCTCGATCCAGATACAGCTCGCGCGCGACGTGCCCGTCGCGTGGATCTATCACTCGCGCGGCATTCAGGGCATCTCGGCGCGGCTTCACGATGTGCGGATGGATCTTCGCGGCGAACTGGCGACCATCGCGAGCTGGAGCATCGGAACGCCCGCTCGAGCTCTCGCCATCAAGCGATGACGCTTCTCGTACGCGATGACGCGCTCCGCGCCCGTTCCAGTGTCGCGAGTGCGGAGCTCGCGCCATTGGCAGACGGCTTGTCCGGGGAGCTCGCGCCCGTCCTCGCGCGAGACCTGTACATCCCTCGCGAGAAGGCGCTGCTCTCACGCGAAGGAGGACGCTGTCCGCGCGATGGTACCACCCTCGCCTTCGATCCGTTCTCGCCGCATCGTCATCGGTGTCCCCGTTGCGGCGAGATGTACACCGGCGTGCTTCACGATCGGTTCTGGGTTTTCTGGTATCAGCTCTGGCTCGCCGAGCGTGCCGTGCACGGCGCCGTCCTCGCCAACCTGCGCTGTGAAGAATCAGCTGGTGCGTTCGCCGCGCGTGTCCTCGATCGCTACGTCGATCAGTATTTGCTCTATCCCAACCGCGACAACGTCCTCGGTCCCACTCGGCCTTTCTTCAGCACGTACCTCGAATCGATTTGGCTGTTGAATCTCTGCATCGCTACCGACCTTCTCGAGCGGTGGCGTCCAGAGCACGTCTCCCTCGGCGCGCGCGTCCGCGAGCGGATCGTCGAGCCGAGCTCTGCGCTCATCGGCTCGTACGACGAAGGTGCCTCGAATCGACAAGTATGGAACGATGCCGCGCTCCTCGCGGCGAGTCGGTTGCTCGATCGCTCGGAGCTTGGCGAACGCGCGCTCTTCGGCCGGAGTGGAATCACCTACCATCTCGCCAATGGGCTGCTTGCCGACGGCACGTGGTACGAAGGGGAGAATTATCACCTCTTTGCACACCGGGGACTCTGGTATGGCGTCACGATCGCCGAGACAAACGACGTCGAGCTGCCGGGGGATCTCGTCGGCCGATTTCAAGAGGGCTTTGCGACGCCGTTACTGAGCGCGCTTCCCGACATGACGCTTCCGTCCAGGCGCGACTCGCAATACGCGATTTCGCTCCGACAACCTCGTTTCGCGGAACTGTGCGAGCTCGGCCTTGCTCGTGCGGCGGGCGACGGCGACTCGCGGCTGCGCGGCGCGCTCCGCCGGCTGTACATGGATGACGTACCGCGCCGTGAAACGGGTCGCGCGCAGTCGACGGCTGATGTCGAGCGCAACCTGCCCGGTACCCATCTCACTCGAGCCGATCTCGGTTGGCGTTCACTATTGTTCGCCCGGCCGACGCTGCCACCGCTTGATTCGTCTTCGTTAGGCAGCGTCCTCCTCGACGCACAGGGCCTGGCGGTCTTTCGACGTGCGAACGAGCGCGCGTACGTGGCGCTCGACTTCGGTGCATCGGGAGGAGGGCACGGACATCCCGATCGCCTCAACATGCTTCTGTCTGACGGGCCAACGCGATGGCTCGACGACATGGGGACGGGCTCGTACGTCGACCCGTCCCTGCATTGGTACCGCAGCACCCTCGCGCACAACGCGCCGCTATTCAACGGCTACCAGCAGCAACGTGTGGACGGCGAGCTCCTCGCGTTCGAAGAACAAGGCGATGCCGGCTGGGTCTGTGCGCGCGCGATCGACTTGTTCCCCGGCGTCGTGGCGATGCGCACGTTGATCGTGGCAGAGCACTACGTTCTCGACGAGTTGGCGTGGGAAGGTGACAAGCGCGGGGTGATGGATCTCCCGATTCATATCGATGCCGCGGCGGTCGCGATTCGTCGCTCCGCGCTCAACCCGCTTGCACGACTCTACGAGAATGTCGCGCAACTCGACGATACCCTCGGCGCTCTTGGCGAACAGCGCGGACGCGCGCTCGCTGCCCACACCACCATACGGATCACTGCTCGCGACGGCTTGCGCCGTCTCGAGGGATTTCTGATGGCGTCACGCCCCTCGATTCTGTACCGCGCCACGGCGCCTGGACCGCCAGGCAAGGGACGGACACCGTTTCTTCTGATTCGTATCCCGACCATCGGCGAGACCGCTTGGGTGCGTACGGTGTGGAGCTGGTCCGACGCCGTCGAGACGATTCGGCTCGACCCTCGCGGCGCATTTACGACAGTCGAGCTTCGCGACGGCTCGCACGACCGCTTAAGCCACACGATGGCGGGTTATCGCATCGATCGAATCGCCGAAGGTGCCACTCGCACCATTCAACTCGGCGGCCTCGCCAAGGCGGAGCCGGTCAATGGGCAGAGTGAATCCCATTCTGCGCCGCCGATTCTCGCCGAGCTAACTCTTGGGCAACCGATGGTGTTCGACCTCGCCGGTGACGACTACCGCCGATCGGAAGAAAGCTGGGACGAATCGGGCCGTCCGAGAGCGCAGGTCCGTCTCGTGTGTGAGCCTAACGAGTTGATGCTCGACGTTGCCGTGTACAAGACTGGAGAGCTGACCTTCGTTCCTGAGAATGCCGTCAATCCGTACGACAATGAACACCCCGACATCAACGGCGATGGCATGCAGCTGTATCTAGTAGACCAACGTGGCGCCGGCGGATGGATGTTCGTTCCCGAGCTCGACGCCGCGAAGAAGGGAAGGGTACGCGCACGAGTTATCGACGGGTCGGATTTACCACGGGTGCAGGCGAGCTGGCATCCCATCGAAGGCGGGTACGCGATTAGCATCCGGTTGCCCTTCCAGTCGGCGCAGAACCCGCTCTCGGAGATCGCAGTCGGCCTCGTCGTAAACGAGAAACCCGCTGGACGTGAGCGACGCCGCGGCCAGCTGGTCCTCGGCGGCGCGCGTGGCGAGTTTGTCTACCTCCGCGGTGACCGCGAGGAACACGATCGTCTTCCGCGTTTCCGAATCGTGAAATGAGAAATCTTTAACAAATTCCAGCCCCTCGTCCTTAGTCCCTTAGCCCTCTCGCCTGTCGTGCTTCTCGACGCCGTGGTCGTCGTTCTCTACGAGCCACAAAATCCGATCAACATCGCCGCCACCATTCGCGCGATGAAGAACATGGGCGTCTCCCGGCTCCGGCTCGTCCGGCCCGTGGAGTACGATCCGTATCGACTCGAAGGCATCGCCCACGCCACAAACGATCTCATCGAACGCATCGAGCGCTTCGATTCATTCGACGAAGCGGTCGCCGATTGTGTGCGCATCGTGGGCTTCACGGCGCGGCGACGCTCCGCGAAATGGCGTTTCATCGATCCGCGCGCGTCCGCCGAGGAGCTGCTCGAATCCGCCGCTGAGGGACCGGTGGCGATGGTCTTTGGTCGTGAGGATAGCGGACTCCCGAACGACATTCTCGATCGCATGCACGCGGCGGTGGTCATACCAACCACAGAGCATGCTTCGTTGAATTTGGCGCAAGCGGCGCTCCTCGGTCTCTACGAATTGCATCTCGCCGCCGGGGACGCCACGCGCTGGATTGCTCCGGCGAAGAAGCTCGCGCCGCCGCCGACCGCCGAACAGTTCGAGCGCGCCTATGCTGACATCGAGCGCGGCCTCGCCGCAATCGAATTCTTCAAAACGCGCAACGTCGAGCTGATTATGCGTTCGGTGCGTTCGTTGTTGTATCGCGCCAAGCCGGATGCCCGCGAGCTTTCGCTCGTGCGCGCGATGAGCATCGAGATCGTGCGCTTTCTCGAGCGCACGGGCCGGACTTGACTCCGCACTCGGTCGCGGCCTTTTTCCGCTCATGCCATTCCGTCGCTTCTTTGATCGCAGCCAGAAGCGTGAGTCACCTGTCGCCGACGAGACGTCCGTCGAAGAGACTGAGATCTCCGACGAGGACAGCGAGCCCGTGAACGAAGAAGCGGAGTTCGACGAGAGCGGGGAAGAAGTCGAAGGCGAACCCGAGGGCGCGAGCGACATCAATTGGCTGGAGCGCGCCGTTGCGGTGCTGCCCACCGGCGCATCCACTGGCAGTAAACGGCTCGAGGCGCTTTACGGCGACGCGTCCGCTGTCGGTCCAACGCACTACGTCCACGCAAGCGGCTGTCGACTCGTCGATTCATCGGGACAGACGTACATCGATTGCACGATGGCGCTCGGCGCCGTCGCACTCGGCTACGCCGACATGCGCGTTCAGGAAGCGGCGATGATGGCTGTTGGCACCGGCAACGTTGCCGGACTGTCCAGCATTCGAGAAGTGGAGATCGCCGAACGCCTGCAGGCGATAATTCCCTGTGCCGAGATGGTGCAGTTTCTCAAGAGTGGCGCGGAAGGTGTGTCGGCGGCTATTCGCATTGCTCGTACGTACACGGGCCGTGACGTCGTTGTCGGTAGCGGCTACTTCGGTTGGCACGACTGGTCGAGTGACGCTGCTGGTGTGCCGGCGGCGGTACGCGAGCAGTTTCGCTCGGTACCATTCGACGACATCGCTGCGCTCGAGCGCGCGGCGCGCGACGCCGGCACTCGGCTCGCCGCCATCGTCATCGAGCCCGTCATCGAGCGCCTGCCTTCGGACGCCTGGATCGCCGCCGCGCGCGAGCTCAGCAAGTCGTTAGGCGCGGTGCTCGTCTTCGATGAGATGAAGACTGGTTTTCGTCTTCGAACAGGCGGGTATCAGGCTCTGTCGGGAGTCACGCCAGATCTCGCCGTCTTCGGGAAGGCGCTCGCGAACGGATTTCCACTCGCGGCGGTCGTCGGTCATCGCGATGTCATGGAGGCGGCACGCCGCACCTGGATCTCTTCGACGCTTGCTGGCGAGAGCGTCGCGCTTGCCGCGGCCGGCGCCGTGCTCGACTGGCATGAGGGTGTCGAGGTGTGCGAGACGCTTGCGTCAACCGGTCATGCGATGCGCGAGGCCGTGAGCGCTGCCGTCATCGCCTCGGGGATTGCCGGCGTTTCGGTCGAGGGGCTCGATCCGATGTGGTTGCTGCATTTCGCGGATCGGCACCGTGAGACGAGGTTTCTCGAGATCGCTGCCACTCATGGCGTTCTCTTCAAGCGCGGTGCGTACAATTTTGCCGCCATGGCGCACGACGAGGAGACGATTACAGAAATCGAATCGGCGGCGAGCGCCGCGTTCGTCGAATTGCTCGAAGAAGAGCAGGGCGAGGCGTGAGCGCTCCGTTGGCGGGCACGGCGCCGCTCATCGATGCACACGCGCACTTCTATCACGCTGGAGCTGGTCGCAGCGATTGGTCCGACGTCAACGCCGCGCGCCTTCGCGCGGGTGACCGCATCGGAATTACCTATCACGTTGCGTCGGTGCTCGGCAGCTACGGCTTTTCGTCGCCGACCTATTTTCCTTCGCCGGCGGATGTGAGCGTCGGCAACGACGTCATGCTCGAGATTGCGTCTCGTGAGGCGAATCGCGTGCGAATGTACGTCACCGTCAATCCGAACGACACGGATCACGCCGTACGCGAGATCGAGCGTTGCGTCGCGCGTGGCGCAATCGGCATCAAGCTGCTCGCGAGTCGTCGCGCCGACGACCCCTTGCTCGATCCCATCGCCGAGATTGCCGCTGAGCGCGGCTTGCCCGTGTTGCATCACATCTGGCAGCATCGCCGGCGCGAGTGGCCGTCGCAGGAGATCTCCGACGGTGCCGACCTCGCGCGCCTCGCGCTGCGGCACCCGCGCGCCAATTTTATCCTCGCGCACATCGGTGGCGGCGGCGACTACGCGCACACATTTCCGGCAATCGTCGAAGTGCCTAACGTCTTTCCCGATCTGTCGGGGAGCGGCGTCGACCGCGGGATGCTCGATGATGCCCTGACCGTGCTCGGCGCATCGCGGCTCTTGTGGGGATGCGACCTAACGATGGAGACCGGACTCGCGAAGCTGCGCGCCCTCGAAGCCATCGGCCTCGGCGACGACGCGCTCGCCGACATTCGGTGGCGGAACGCAGTACGCCTCTTTCCCAGGGGCTCATTTCCACGCGCTGAAACCGCCATGCCATCGCGCAACGCGCAACGCTCGACACTCAGCGCGAGATGATCGACGTCAACACGTTCGTCGGCAGCTATCCGTTTCGCCACCTCCCACACCCTGATCCGGCAGCGCTCCTTCGCGTGGTCGAGCGCGAGAAGATCGAGGCGGCGTGGGTCGGCCATCTTCCGTCGGCGTTCTACCGCGATCCCACGCCGGGAAATCGCGAGCTGCTTTCGCTCCTTGCGCCCAACAAGCGCGTACTGCAACCCGTGCCGACGGTGCGTCCGGATTGGCCGCGATGGGAGAACGAGCTGCGCATTGCGCACGATGCTGGCGCACCCGCAGTGCGCGCGTATCCGCCGCAGTGGGGACTCGGACCGAACGATGCCTCGATGCGCGAGCTTGCAATCGCGACGGGTGAGCTCGGCATGTCGCTGGTACTCACGGTTCGCTTCGAAGATCTCCGTCAGCGCAACGCTCTCGACGTCGCCGGGGATCTCAGCGCCGCGGCGATACGTGCGCTCGCACGCGCGGGCGAACGCGTACGACTCGTGATCACGGCGGCGGGACGCGACATGATTGAGGAAGTGCATTGGGGCCTCACGCCGCACGAGCAGGAGCGCGTGCTGTGGGACATCTCGTGGATCTGGGGCCCGCCCGAGGATCAACTGGCGAAGCTGTTCCGTTCTGTTGGCTCACGCCGCTTTGTCTTCGGCACGCAGTGGCCGCTTCGCCTCGTGCAGAATCCGCGCGCGAATCTCGATCTGTTGCCCGACGATGTACGTGACATGCAGCTCGGACGCGTCGAGCGCGGAGCCTGAGCGTGGACCGCAACCGATTCCCATTCGCTCTGTGCGTCACGTGCTGCGCTCCACGCACGACACTTGCGCACGCATCCGTGCCCGTTCAGATTTCCCGGCCAGTCAAGCCTTGTGAATTTGTTCACAAATTACGACCGCTGGCTTTAGACAACTTGCTAGATACTCCATCGCGATGACGAAGCGAAGGAAGTGGACCGCGATTCCCGGGCTCATCGCCCTCGCCACCGCTGCAGTTGTTCTCTCCGCGTACAGCGGTGCCTCTTCATCGCAAGGCAGTCAGCCGCAACAGCCGATCAACTTCCCGCACACCGTGCACGTGCAGAAGCTCGGCATGAATTGCCTCTACTGCCACTACACGGCGAACAAATCTCCTGATCCCGGACTGCCCGCCGTCAGCACGTGCATGGGCTGTCACCTGATCATCGGCGCGCAGCGACCCGCGATCGCCGGCGTTCACCCGGCGTACAAGAGCACCGAGATCGAGAAGCTCGTGAACTACTACAAGGGTGGTGCAGGCGTACCGATCCCGTGGAAGCGCATCCACAAGGTGCCCGAGTACGTGCACTTCCCGCACATGCGTCACGTCAACGCCGGCGTCACCTGCCAGACCTGTCATGGCCAGATCCAGGGCATGACGCGAGTCTTTCAGTACTCCTCCCTCAACATGGGATGGTGCGTGAGCTGTCACGTGAACGGCTACTCGCCAGAGGAAGGCCGCGTTGCGGCCGGGTACGCGCCGGCCGACAGTAACGTCGTGACGCCTGCCGGTGCGCCGCAGCAGCCCGCAACAGCGACGACTGCGCCATCAGCAAATGCTCAACAACCGGCGTCCCCGTTCCAAGCCGTCGGTGTGGGACGCCAACCGGCGACGAACGCCGCCGGCCGCAAGATCGCCCGATACGATTGCGCGAACTGCCACTACTGATGCCGGACGCCGACAACTCCAAAACCGCCGGCGTTCGCCGCCGCGAGTTTCTCAAGGTCCTCGGGGCGAGCGGGGCCGTCGCCGCTGCCGTCGGCTGCGCCCCAGAAGACGTTGGAAAGCTCATTCCCTATGTCGTCTCGCCTGACGACACCGTTCCGGGCGTCTCGACATACTACGCCACGACCTGCCGTGAGTGCTCGGCGGCGTGTGGCGTCATCGCCGAGACGCGTGACGGACGCGCGATCAAGCTCGAGGGGAATCCGGAGCATCCGCTGAATCGCGGTGGATTGTGCGCACGTGGCCAGGCGGCGCTGCAGGGCCTGTACAATCCGGACCGTTTCCGCGGTCCGATGATCAAGCAGGGGAATACGTGGAAGCCCGCGCAATGGGAGGATGCCCTCAATCTCGTTTCGCAACACCTAACGAGTGCACGAGGCGCAGCGGCCAATGCCGTCTTCATCAATCAGCACGAGACGGGGAGCTTCCCGGCATTTCTCGATCAGTGGTTGGCCGCGTACGGCATGCGGCCGCATCTCAGCATCGACCTCGAGGCTGATCACGCGGCGATAGACGCGAATCATCGCGCATACAACATCGCCTGGCCGCGACTGAATTTCGCCGACGCGAAGTTCATCCTCTCCATCGGCGCCGACTTTCTCGAGGGCTGGGGTGCTTCCGTGCCGCAGCAACTCGACTTCGCCGACGCACGCGCGAAGCTCGAGAACGCGCCGCGCTTCGTCTACGTTGGACCCCGCCGCTCGCTCACCGGTCTCAATGCCGATCAGTGGATTCCGTGCGCACCGGGCGCCGAGCTCGCGATCGTGAACTTCCTCGCCGACCGCGGCGCAGCACCGCCGCAGGATCAGACCGGCGTCGCTCCCGCGGTTCTCGAACAGCTTCGCACGGAGCTGACGTCGGCCAAGCCGAGCATCGTGCTCTCCGGGGTCACTACCGACAATGCGGGCGACGTCGCGGCAACCGTCGCCGCGCTCAATCAATCGCTCGGCAATGTCGGGACGACGATTCGCGCGGCCGATCCCATCGTCGCCTTCGATGGGATGGCGACACCCGCCGAATTGCTCGATGCGGTCGAGCGCATGCGTGCCGGCCAGGTGCCAATCGTCTTCGTTCGTGGCGTGAACCCGGCGCACGGACTTCCAAAGTCGCTCAATTTCGCGGATGCCTTCGGCAAGGTGCCGTTCAGGGTCAGCTTCTCGAGCTACCCAGACGAAACCACCGAGCTGTGCGACGTCGTGCTCCCGGATTTCCATTCGCTCGAGTCCTGGGGCGACGCGCAGCCGGTGCGCGCCACGATCGGCCTCCAGCAGCCGACGATGGATCCGGTCTTCGCGAACACCCGGGCGACCGGTGACGTGCTCATTGCACTCGCGAAGAAGGATCAGGCGGCGGCGCCTCGCCTAACGATGAAGGACTATCGGTCCTGGTTGTTCGGACGACTTCCCGGCGGCGAGCAGGCCGTGACGGCCGCACTCACTCGCGGCGTCATGGCTGGCAACCTTGCTCCGCGGCCAGCGGCAGCGACCACCGTGACTCCGCGGCGCGTGCCGACGCTCTCCACGACCACGGGGGATTATTTCCTCGTCGTGTATCCGTCGCCGGCGCTCGGCCACGGTCGCGGCACGAACAAACCATGGCTCGTCGAGCTTCCTGACCCCGTCACGAAGATCACCTGGGGTTCGTGGGTCGAGCTCCATCCGGAGACGGCGGCGCGGCTCGGAATCGACCGCGGCGACATCGTCGAGATCCGCGCTGGCAGTGGGACCGTGCGGGCGCCGGCCGTGCCATACCTCGGCGTTCGGCCGGATGTCGTCGCGATTGCCACCGGCTACGGTCATCGCGCCGCGACGTCGCTCCCGATGTACGACAACAAACATCGAAGCGAGAATCCGCTGCAATGGGGCTACGGTCGTTATGCGCGTGACCTTGGCGTCAATGCGCTCGATCTGTTGCCGGCGGGTACCAACGGTGCCGGCGGCCTGACTCTCACGGCGACGAAAGTCACGATCTCGCGCGTCGGTGATCAGGTGAAACTCGCGAGCACCGAAGGTTCGGCGCGACAACACGGCCGTGGCATCGCGCAGGCGGTCAACGCCGAGGACCTTGCGCGCGGGATTCGCGAGCCCGGGGAGAAAGAGGAAGCGATCGAGGGCGACGCGAGCCACGCATTCCTTCCGGGACTGCGCTCACCGGTCGCCGCCGACGCGCAAGGCATTCTCGGTGCGCCGACGGATCCGAATCAGGGAAAGAACAAGGGCTTGTACGATCCCACGCACCCGACGCACATGGCGTCGCGTCGTTGGGCGATGACGGTCGATCTCGCGCGGTGCACCGGTTGCTCGGCGTGCGTGACGGCGTGCTACGCCGAAAACAACATCCCGACGGTCGGTGCGCCCTGGCAGAACGCGACGCTCTTCGCGAGCCCGACTCCTGGATTCAACATTACGCGTGGGCGCGAGATGGCCTGGATTCGCCTCGAGCGCTACTTCGAGGGCAATCCCGACGGGCGATTTGGCGAGGAGTTCGAGACGCGCTTCGTGCCGATGATGTGTCAGCATTGTGGTAACGCGCCGTGCGAGCCCGTCTGCCCGGTCTACGCGACGTATCACTCGCCGGACGGGCTGAACGTCCAGGTCTACAATCGCTGCGTCGGCACGCGCTATTGCTCGAACAACTGTCCGTACAAGGTTCGATACTTCAACTGGTTTGGTTACGGCGAGCCCGATCGCAAGCAGTTCGCGTTCCCCGAGCCGCTCAACTGGCAGTTGAATCCGGATGTCACGGTCCGCGGCAAGGGCGTGATGGAGAAGTGCTCGTTCTGCGTGCAGCGCATTCGCGAGGCCGAGAACCGCGCCGCGCTCGAGCATCGCGAGCTCGTGCCTGACGAGTTCACGACCGCCTGCGCGGCCGCGTGTCCGTCGCGCGCGATCACCTTCGGTGACGCCGCCGATCCGCAATGGACGGTGGCACAGCTCGCGCAGGATCGCCGCGCGTACCACGTGTTCGAGGAGCTCAACACCTTCACGGCTGTGGTCTACTTGAAGAAAGTCACTCATATCGCGGGGCCGACGGCGCAACCGTCGCCGCCCGCGACGCGCTGAGGAGAATCACAATGGCGGCAACCTCAGCGCCGGTCCCCGCGTACCCCGACGATCCGAGTCGCCGAGGCCACCGGCCCAACATCGCGAGCGCGGACGTACGACTCCCCGCGGTCAAGAGCTATGAGCAGGTCGATCGCGAGATCGCCGCAACGCTGCATCCGTCGTTAGGCTGGTTCGCGCTCCTGTGCGTTGCGATTCTGTGCATGCTCATCGGCGCCTCGACCTGGATGTACCAGATCTACGAGGGCCTCGGCGCCGCGGGCTACCAGCCCCCCGTGATGTGGGGCGTGTACATCGTCACCTTCGTCTTCTGGGTCGGTATCGGGCACGCCGGAACGCTGATCTCCGCGATTCTGTATCTGTTCCGCGCCGGATTCCGGACGAGCATCTATCGCGCGTCGGAAGCTATGACCGTGTTCGCCGTCATGACGGCTGGTCTGTTCCCGATTCTGCACCTCGGCCGCCCGTGGAAGTTCTTCTATCTCATTCCGTATCCGAACTGGCGGCTCATCTGGCCGAATCCAAAGAGTCCGCTCGTGTGGGACGTCTTCGCGATCCTCACGTACCTCACGATCTCGAGCACGTTTCTGTACATCGGGCTCATTCCAGACATCGCCGCGCTCCGCGACAAGGAAAGCAATCCGGTTCGGCGACAGATCTACGCGAACCTTGCACTCGGGTGGCGCAACTCGGATCGTGAGTGGCGGCATTTCGCTCGGGCGTATCTCTTCCTCGCCGCCCTCTCGACGCCGCTCGTGCTGTCGGTGCACTCCGTCGTGTCCTTCGACTTCGCGATGGCGCTCGCGCCCGGATGGCACGCGACGATCTTTCCGCCCTACTTCGTCGCCGGCGCCATCTTCTCGGGATTGGGCATGGTCTTCACGATCATCATCCCGATCCGGAAGTACTTCAAGCTGCAACATTACGTCACGCTCAACGATCTCGACGCCGCGGCGAAGATGTGTCTCTTCACGTCGATGGTCGTTGGCCTCGCGTATCTGACCGAGTTCCAGGTCGCGTGGATGAGCGGCAACACGTACGAACAGGACTACTTCTGGAACCGCGTGTTCGGTCAGTGGTCGTGGGCAGCGTGGATCATGCTGATCTGCAACTGCGTGCTGCCCCTGTCGCTCTTCTCGCAGAAGCTGCGACGGAACACGACATGGCTCTGGATGCTCTCGTTGACGATCAACCTCGGCATGTGGTTCGAGCGTTTTGTCATCGTGGTTCCGTCGCTCTCCCACGAATTCGAACCTTGGCAATGGGGCACGTACGCGCCGAGCTGGGTCGACTACTGCATTCTGCTCGGCAGCTTCGGCTGGTTCTTCATGTGGTTCCTGCTCTTCATCAAGCAGCTTCCCGTGATGGCGATCTCGGAGTTGAAGGAAGTGGTTCCGCCGAGAATGAAGCAGATGTTCGGCACGCATTCGCATCACCCCGACTTCGCCGCGCTGCCCAATCCGGTGCATAACGAGCCACCCGAGGGAGACGCATTCTGATGCGAGGCGTACTGGGTGCCTTTCACGAGCTGGACTCGGCGGTGCACGCAATCGAGGACTTGGGCAAGCACCGATTCAAGGAGATCACTGTTTACACGCCAACGCCGCGCCACGAATTCGAGCACGTGCTCGACAAGGGGCCGAGCGCGGTCCGGGTGTTCACGCTGATCTTCGGTCTCGCGGGTGTGACGTTCGGCTATTGGATCGCGGTATGGATCTCCGATTACTGGCCAATCGTTGTCGGGGGGAAGGCAATTGCCACGTGGGTCCCGTTCACCATTTTCGGTTTCGAGGTGATGGTCCTCATCGGCGGTCTGGCCACAGTCTACGCGATGTTCGGCTTGTCGGGGATGCCGCGCCTGACGACTACCGTCGGTTACGATCCGCGCTTCAGCGGCGGCGACTTCGGCGTCTGGGTCGAGACCAGCGCCGATCGCGCTGACGAGGCCATGGACGTGCTCCGTCGCCATGGTGCGCGGGAGGTGCGGAGTGAGCGATAACGCGGTGATGGGTTCCTGGTTGTTGGTGTTTGCTCGTTTCATTTCACCAATCATCAAACACCGGGCACCAACGACCGTTCTCGCGGCGGTCCTGCTGGGGGCCAGTGGTTGTTCCTGGTTCACCGACTTCAAGCAGCAGCCGAAGATCGATCCGTGGGAAAGCCTCGCCGACACGATACCGCCGCGCGGGAATCCGCAGACCTCCGTTCCAATGTACGGAACCGCGGCTCCGGGCTACGAGTATGGGCGAGCCCAGTTGCCTAACGTCATCGATTCGATGTCGTCGATCCCGAATCCGGTGGCGCCCGACGCGCGCTCGCTCCGCAACGGCCGCATCAACTTCCAGATCAACTGCGCCGTCTGCCACGGACCGCTCGCCCACGGCGACGGCCCGGCCACGAAGTACGGGATGGCGGGCATCAACCTCACCCTCGACGTCACGAGGAATCGGACCGACGGCTACATCTTCGGCATGATTCGCAACGGGCGCGGTCTGATGCCGACGTACAACCGCATCGAAGAGCCGGATCGGTGGGACATCGTGAATTATGTACGCTCGCTGCAAGGAAGGTTCGGCGCGGTGCCGGACACGACGCATGGTTTCCCTGGCGAGAATGGGACAACAGTGCCAGGACCTTCGATCTCGGCGCCGACGCGCCCCGCGCCGTACTACCACATGATATATCCGCAGGCGGGGACACAGCCTGGCGCGCCGGCGACCGCGGCTCCAGCGCCTAACGTCGCTCCAGGCGCTGCTACTCCGGCGACGCCGCGCGACACGATGCGTGCCGGGAGAGCTGCCGATTCAACGAGACGACGACCGTGACCCTGCATCCGCCTCGTGTTCCAACGCGTGAGGAAGTTCTCCTCGCGACGGGCAAGCCGATTCCGGCCGCGCTCAAGACGACCTTTCTCGTGGTCGCGATCATCGGCGCAATCGTCTTCATCGCCGGTGCGATCGTCAATCCCGACCGCGCGTGGAGCGCATTCCACGCCAATTGGCTCTTCTTCGCCGGACTCTCCCAGGCCGGAATCGTTTTCGTCGCCGTCCAGCGCATAACGACGGCCCGTTGGTCGCGGGCGGTAATTCGATTCATGGAGGGCTACGTCGCCTTCCTGCCGGTCGCGTTCGTCTTTCTGCTCCTCACGCTGTTCGTCGGCAAGAATCACGTCTTTCCATGGACGCACGAGGCGTATCCCGTTCCGGAGAAGGCGACGTACTTCAATCCGGCGTTCCTCTCCATTCGTGACATCGTCATCTTCGGTCTGATGACGGTGCTCGGCTGGTGGTACGTCTACATGTCGCTTCGACTCGATGTCGGTCGCGTGCCCGAGTGGGGCGCGCCCTGGGCGCGCGGCTGGCGCGCGCGCATGCGCGACGGCTACGGCGAAGAGCGTCGCGAGATCCACTCGACGCACTCGCTGCAGGGAAAGCTCGCCGTGTGGATGGTACTGCTCTTCGCATTTGGCTGGTCGGTGCTCTCGTGGGATCTCTCGATGGGACTCTCACTCCACTTCCAGAGCACGCTCTACAGCTGGTGGTTCTTCATGGGCGCCTGGCTGTGCGCGCTCTCACTCTTCGCCGTGCTCGTGCTCTGGTGGAATAACTTCCTCAACACGGCCGACGGATTGATCGAGGAGCGGCATTTTCACGATATCGGTAAGCTGATCTTCGCGTTCACGGCGTTCTGGGGATACCTGACCTTTGGTCAGTATCTCGTCATCTGGTACGGCAACGTGGGCGAAGAGACGTTCTTCATGCATCTCCGTCTCGTTCCGCCGTGGGTGTGGATCACGGTGACATCGGTCATTCTGGTCTTCGTTTTTCCGTTCTTCGGTTTCCTGTCGCGCGCCGCGAAGGTGTTCAGGCCGACCTTCCTGCTCTTCGCGTTATGCAGTCTCGTTGGCATGTGGATGATGCGGTACATCGAGGTATACCCCTCGAAGTACGGCACGACGCCGACGCATGCGCCCTTCGGATTCTGGGAAATCGGCGTGCTGCTGTTGTATGTCGGTCTCTGGGGTACCGTCTACTGCGCATTCATGGATGCATTCCCCCGCATGCGCGTGACGCTCATGACGTCGCCGTATCGCGACGAAGTGCAGGTCCCCGTGAATCCGGAGACGATGGAGCCGCTCCCCGCGCACGAGTGATCGTGGGTGGTGGTGCTTGGGGCGTGATTGGTGCTTGGTGGTTGGTGATTGGTATTTCGTAATCAGCTGCCAACGACGAGCAACCAGCTACCGACAACCAGCTACCGACAACCGGCCACCGATCACAGCGCTCCGTCGATCATCTTCGCGAGCATCGGCTTCGGGACGGCACCTGTGTGCCGTGCGACCTCGCGTCCGTCCTTGAAGACGATCGTCGTCGGAATGCCGCGAATATTGAAGCCCGCCGCAGTCTGCTGAGCACGGTCCGTGTCGAGCTTCGCGACGAGAGCACGCCCCTGGTAGCTCGCGGCCAAGTCGTCGACGTAAGGCGCCATGATCTTGCACGGGCCGCACCAGTCGGCATAGAAGTCGACGAGCACGGGAACCTCGGCGCCCTCGAGGGTGCGGGCAAAGGTCTCGTCGTTCAGCGGAAAGGGTCGATCGAGGAGCATCGGCCTGCCGCATTTGCCGCACTTGGGCCGGTCCGCCGCACGGGTGGCGTCGATGCGATTCCACGTCTCACAGAACTGGCAGCGCAGCGTCAGGTGCTTGGTGGGCGTGGCGGTCTCCGTGTCCGGCATGCGTTCCTCCGATGACGGTTACTATATTTGTGCAACGTAATCGAACGGAATTGGGGCGTTAGCTCAGCTGGGAGAGCGCCTGGTTTGCAACCAGGAGGTCACCGGTTCGATCCCGGTACGCTCCACTCGCAACAGAAAGGCCTCGTGTGTCATCTCCCGCGGTGAGCCGAGATCCAGAAGCGAGACGTGAGTAATGAGATCCGGCCTTTTTCGATGTGGCCTGCACCCATCTCACCCGATACGGCGAGCCCAGCTCCGAGCCGCGAGAAGGCAGCAACGAGCTGCGAGATTGAGCTGAGCCGCGAGCCATCTCACATCTGAAGCTCGATCTCGAAACTCGTCGCTGACCTCTCGTTGCTCGGAGCTGGGCTCGCCGTCGTGAGTGCGATGCCCGCAACGCCTCACGGAATAGGCCGGATCTCACCACTCACTTCTCGAGCCTCAAGCTCACGCGCTTTCCCGAAATTCTGTGATGAACCGAAGTGGCACTCCGGCGGCGGCTCGGGCTGTAATGGATGAACGGGGTGACATACAAATCGAGAATGACGTTTGGCACCCTCTCCGTGCCAGCGCTTAGGCGCCTCGCCACGGTGGTCGGGCTTTGTGCTCGAGATCACACCTATTTGTTGCGCTGTGATCGTTAGGCTGGGCACCGAGTTGGCACTAGCTCGCCCTCTGATCGCGCGGCGTTTGCGCGCGAGATGGCAGCGCGGTCAGCTCCGCCCAGGCTGCTCTCGCCTGTTGGTCGGCTTGCTTGAACTCCTCACAGAGCTGAGCGCCTTCCATTGTTGCCCGCTCTGCCGGCGTCAACGCGCACGGGTACGGGCGGCTTTCTCCCCACGCTAGCATCGCGCGATCGGCGAAATCCTCCATTCCCACAAAGCTGAGACGCTCTATCAGGGTTCGTTGTAGCGGTGTGAGACCGAGCATCGGGAATCAGTCCGTTGGTAAACGCTAATCTCCATTCATGGCCTGAACGGCCGACGCCTCACCTTCATTTCTCCATCCTATTCGAAAATCGCCGTGGATCAATGTGCTTCGCACGGGCTGCCGGGGTCGATTGTCTCCGGTCGAGCCCATCAGGGCGACCTTCGGCGGCACAGTACGTGCGCCCGAAGGACCAACTTCGCTCAGAGGAAATCATCATGACGCGAACGATCGTTCTCATCGCACTTCTCGCGCTTGCTGCCTGCGAGCAACCGGTGACTCCATTTCAGCCGCAGCGGCCAGCGGTCCCCGTCCTCTCGAACAACGACGACCAACTGATTCGACAGAACGTTAAGCTCGAGATCACCGGAACGATCGATTCTCCGTGTACCGGCGAAACGATCGCGTTCGACGGATCGAGCCATATCGTTTCGACCCTCGAGCAAGACGCCGACGGCGCGACACTGAACTACCACTTCAACACCCAGGGTGTGAGTGGCGTCGGTCTCGTGTCCGGGACGAAGTATCAGATTATCCAGGTCATGAACGAGGATGAGTCGGCCGTGTTCATTCCGTCAAATGGCTCGGGTGACGTGACTGTGCACGAACGCATCATCAGCAACGGAAGTCAGGACAACGTCCTCGCGGACATCGTTTACACCTTCACGTTCCCACCCTTCAACGCCACCTATCAGATCAGAAACGTCCGTTGCGAAGGCTGACTCACAGCTAGCGCTGGAAGACCATAGTCACGGCGCTGCCGACGCCTATGTCGCCGCTGAGCGTCAAAGTTCCGCTGGCGACACTGCCGATGAGCTGCGAACCATCCTGTGCGACGGTGAGCGTGATAGAACCGCCGCTGTTCGTGTAACTGCCGCTCGCAGGAGCGCTGCCCGTGAATACCTCGCTAGTAGTGAGGTCCGTGACGCGCGCCGACAGCAGACCAGTCCACGTGTTGTTTGCACCGAGGCTGATGTTCCCGCCCGTGAGCTCGTCCTTCTCCGAAGCATCCTGGAAGACCACCGCCGGCACTGCGCTGCCGTTCACCGTGCGCAGCGTGTAGTTGCCGGTAATATCGGCTTTGGGACCGGTGGAGTCGCCACCGCAGGCGGCGAGCATGACGAGAAGAGCCGTGCCGATGAGCCTGCGCATAAGGTGCCTCCGGGGCGAGTGGACGGGTGGGTAAGATGGCCCAGGAGAGAGCCTAACGCCAGTCGCTGTGCCGATGCCATAACGATCCGTTCATTGGCAAATCCCGCATCGGCCTCGTAAGGTTCCGGAAAACACGAACGTGGACGGCCTCGGGGGCTTATTTCGGGGAGTTGGCGCGCGGCGTCTGATGCGGCAGCCCGAGTAGTTCGTTTGCCGAGAGCGCGCGCCAGTCCGCCGGGTATTTCCATACGCGACGCAGCTCGTTGGCAGAGACGACGAGCAGACACGTTGCGCCGACGGTACCGAGGAACTCCCCGTTTACCTCGTGCACCCACCAGGTAACGCCGGCCTCGTCGCGAAAGATCTTCGCATCGCGTGAAGACGGTGGAGCGCTTTCGTTGGGTGATGGCGCGCGCGAGGCCCCCGAAGGCCGGATGGTGCCTTCGCTCTTCTCGCGGTCATCAAACGGAAAGTGCTCCAGCTCGGAATGAGACATCGGCCAGCAACCCGCGTCGGCTGTTGGAAGATTCGGTGCCGGCGGTAGCGAACGCGGGGACGCTAAGTCCTCGTGAGGCTTCCGTCAGCTAGGTGGGCGACTTGAAGATATCGCGTGTCATCATTCGGCTGCGTGCGCTGCCGCACACTCGCTGCAGGCAATAACTACCACCGCTCGTCACCCTGTCTCTCGTTAGGTGGAGCGATGACCGATACGCATGTCGCACTCGCCGAAATACTCGAGCCAGGCTCGTAAACGTCCGACGCTGCGTTCGTTAGTCGTGCTCGAGAGGCCGCGGGGGAGAGATCGGTTGGTCGCGCCCCGTCGGCGATCGGCGTGGCCAACCCTGGCGAGTGTCTGTGTCGTGCCGCAATTGCTCGGCGACGACGCGCACTTCCTCGAGTGCCTCACGAAGCGCCTTGGTCATCTCCGCCAGAGCTAGCTCGCGATGTGCGGGACTCGGGTCGCCTGCGAGATAATACAGGTTCGCGGCGCGAAGCTGCGCGTGGCGAAGCCAGTCTTCGATCATATCAGGCGTTACTCGCGGGAGGCTCTCCTCGCTGCCAAGATTCTCCTCTCTCACGCTCGCTGCATCTAGGGGTGGTAATGGCGATCGCGCGCATGAAGTTCACAGAGCGAGGTAGCACGTGTCGTGCTCGCGGCCTTGATCGGCGCCTGTTCTCGACCATTCTCTAACCGCGCGGTGACAGCGTTAGCTTTGTGATCTCGTTCTCGTCGTCACGACTTACCCGAGAGCTCTTCCATGGCCGCGATCTCCACATCGACGCACCCGGCGTCGCCAACCGTGGGCACACCTGCGCCCGACTTCACGCTTCCATCGACCTCCGGTGAGCGCGTGACACTCTCGCAACTTCGCGGCAAGCCCGTACTGATTGCGTTCTTTCCGCTCGCTTTCTCACCGACCTGCACGGCGGAGCTCTGTGAAATGCGTGACGACTGGAGCGAGTTCGAAAAGCGCGGCTTGGCCGTCCTGCCGATCAGCGTCGACTCGACTTACGCGCTCAAGGAGTACAAACAGAAGTACAGCATGAAGGTTGACCTGCTAAGCGACTTCAAACGTGAGGTTACGATCCGCTACGGCGTGCTCAACGAGGATCGGTTCTTTTCCAACCGCGCCTACTTCCTCGTCGATCGCGATGGTCTCGTCCGATGGGCACACGTCGAGGAGAATCCGAGCCATAAACGTACGAATCAGGAGATTCTTGCCGCGGTTGAACGCTTGATTTAGGAATTAGTTACCTCTGGGGGCGTTCGGTCATCTTGACCAAGAAGGCCATGGCTCTGCCCGCCTCGAATCCCCCCGATTCTGCCCCCCTCTCCTCGGCCTCGTCCGCAACCTGCGCGGCGCATTTCAGCCCCGACGTCGACAACGCCAGGGCTTGCTACGATTGCCGAGATCGCGACGACCCTCGCGACCGGTGAATCGATTGCTGCCGTAGCGCCCACCGTCCTTGGATCGGTGAACGCGCTGTTGAACGGTCAAGAGGTCGCCGTGTGGCTTGGCTCCCAGGACGAACGCAGCAACAACCAGAAGGTGCGGTTGCGCCGCGCGTGGGGAGTCGGAAGCGAGGGGGTCGAGACCGAGAATGTCGCCGCATTCCTCGCCGATGGCGCCGATTGGAGTCGTGGCTTCGCCGCGGTTCGCTTGCTGACCGGACATCGCGTGTTAGGCGCTCTAGTCCTCAGACGACACGAGCCCCTGACCTCCGATGAACGCGTTCTCTTTTACATCGTCGCCGACATGCTCGCTACGCCGCTACGCGCGGCCGAGTACGCCCGCCGCCTGGAAAGCGAAGTCGTGGAGCGGACGATGGAGATCGAGGAGCAGCGGCGATTCACTGCCAAGATCATCGATTCGCTTCCCGTCGGCCTGTACGTGATCGATCGCGAATATCGAATCCAGGCCTGGAACCGGAAGCGCGAAACGGGCATGCAGGGAGTCTCGCGGGAGGAAGCGATCGGGCGCACGATCTTCGAGATCCTCCATCGCCAGCCGGCGGACGTACTTCGTGGTGAGTTCGAGGACGTCCTCAGAACCGGTCGCATGCAGCAGTTTCAGATCGAGTCGAGTGCTTCCGGTGAGAAGCGCACGTATCGGATCACCAAGATTCCCATGCGCCTCGACGACACCGAGGTATCGCACGTCATCACGATCGGCGAAGACATCACGGAGTGGCGCGAGGCACAGGAAGGATTCGCGCAAGCGGAAAAGCTCGCCGCCATCGGGACACTCGCCGCGGGAGTCATGCACGAGATCAACAATCCACTCGCGACAATCGGCGCGTGCGCCGAGGCGCTGGCGGTGCACGTAACCGAAGAGGGAATGACTTCGGCGCGCCTCGCGACATCGCTTCCGGAGTCACTGCAACTCATCGAACACGAGGTGCAGCGGTGCAAAGGGATCGTCGAAGGTGTGCTCGACTTCAGTCGGCCGAAGAAATCGGTCCGTACCCTGTTCGACATCAATAGCGTGCTCGAAAAAACACTCTTTCTGCTCAAGCATCACTCGCGTTTCAAGAAGCTCACCGTCAAGCTCGAGATGCAAACGTCGCTGCCCTTCGTGTCAGCGAGCGAAGAGCAGCTCGTCCAGGTTGTCATGGCGCTCCTCATCAACGCCATGGATGCGATGCACGAGCGCGGCACGATCGTTTTGCGCACGCGCGCCGATGCCAAGCGCAATACAGTGCTCGCCGAAGTCATCGATCAAGGTGACGGAATTCGTAGCGCTGAGCTGTCGAAAATTTTCGAACCGTTTTACACGACCAAGCCGCCGGGCCGTGGCACTGGGCTCGGCCTCTCCATCTGTTACTCGCTGGTTGCCGAAAACTCCGGACGCATCGAGGTCGAAAGCGTCATCGGAAAGGGAAGTGTGTTTCGCATCGTGCTTCCCGCGGCAACTGCTCAACCTCTTCGCGCCGCCGTATGACACTCGCGACTCCGACCAGACCCATTGCTTCTCAAACGCCCGTACCGAAGCCGGCAATTCCGGAGCAAGGGCGTATTCGTGTCCTCGTCGCCGAAGACGAGGAGCATCTCGGCCAGATCCTAACGAGCTTTCTCGCTGGACGAGGCCATCAAGTGACCGCAGTCTTGGATGGTCGTGCGGCGCTCGAAGCGCTGCGCGCCGAGGCGTTCGACGTGGCGCTGCTCGACATCGTCATGCCGGAGCTGGATGGTCTCGAGGTGTTGCGTCAGGTCCGTGAAGAGCCGGACGCGCCGGAGATGATCATCATCACCGGCAACGGCACGATCGAGACTGCCATTACCGCGATGAAGCTTGGCGCCTACGACTACATGTCCAAGCCGTATCGAATGGCCGAGATCGACGTTCTCGTCCGGCGCGCCTGGGAAAAACGACAGTTGGCGAAAGAGAACCAGTATCTGCACGCAAAGCTGTCACGCGTCGACGCGGCGCCGGAGATCATCACGCAGTATGCGCCGATGCGCGCCGTGCTCTCGATGGTCGAGCGCGCCGCGCCGAGCGACACGCCCGTGCTGATCGTTGGTGAGTCGGGCACAGGGAAGGAGCTCGTCGCACGAGCGCTACATCGTCTCTCGCGCCGCGCCGGCCCGTTGGTCGACCTCAACTGCGCCACTCTCGCCGAGAACATGGTCGAGACGGAGCTCTTCGGTCACGAGCGCGGTGCCTTCAGCGGAGCGACAACGCGCAAGTCGGGGCTACTCGAGGTGGCGGCGAACGGCACGCTCTTCTTCGACGAGATCAGTGCGCTCACGAGCAAGATGCAGGCGAAGCTTCTGCGTGCACTCGAGCAGGGAAGCTTCTTCCGCGTCGGCGGCACGCAGAAAGTCGAGGTGAACGTGCGTCTCGTCACCGCAACGAACCGGGACCTCGAATCGGCCGTGCGCGACGGACAGTTCCGTGACGATTTGCTCTATCGCGTCAACACGATCACGATTGCGTTGCCGCCACTCCGTCAGCGTGCAGTCGACATTCCGCTGCTGGCCGAATACTTCCTCTCTCGCTTCGGCGCGGTGGATGCGTCGGCGCTCGCACCGGAGGCACTCGCGCTGCTGCAGGAATACCAATGGCCAGGGAACATTCGCGAGTTGCGCAACGTGATCGAGCGCGCGGTGCTGCTCGCGCGCGGCCGTGTGATACGCGCGCAGGACCTGCCCTTGAATCTCGCCGCGGCGCCGGGATCGCCCGCATCGATGGTGGGCGGCCAGCTCACGCTCGAGGAGTTGGAGCGCCGTCACATCGAGTCCGTCCTTCTGCAGACGAAGTGGCATCAGGGGAAGGCGGCCGAGGTGCTCGGCATCTCATCGAAGACGCTGTACCGCAAAATTCGCGAGTACCAGTTCCGACGGCCGAAGCGCCACTAGCGCGTTGAGCGTCGAGTGTTGAGCGTGTAGCGTGTTGTGGAATCGCGCGGTAAGCTTCGCTTACCGCGCCTTCCTTTTCCCGAGTCACGAGCCCACGCGCCTCGCATGCGGATTCTCGTCATCGAAGACGACCCAACGGTCGGACAGTACGTGAAGCGTGGGCTCGAGGAGCAACGGTATGCGGTGGATCTCGTTGCCGATGGCGACGAGGGAGAGCGACGAGCCAGCTCGGAGGCGTACGATCTCGTCATCCTCGACATGCGCCTGCCGAAAAAGCCTGGGCTCGAGGTGCTCAACAGTTTGCGCGCGAAGGGATTCGAGAAGCCCGTGTTGGTGCTGACGGCGCAGGACGCCGTCGACGCAAAGGTGGCGACGCTGCGCGCGGGTGCGGACGATTACGTCACGAAGCCGTTTGCGTTCGAGGAGCTCCTCGCGCGCGTGGAGGCGCTCTCGCGCCGTCCGCAGGCGATCGCGCCTCACAAGTTGAGCGTCGGGGATCTCGAGCTCGACCAGAGTACGCGCGAGGTGCGCCGGAACGGTGAGCTGATCGAGTTGACGCCGAAGGAATACACGGTGCTCGAGTACCTGATGCGTCACAGCAGCCGTGTCATGAGCCGGACGCTGATCACCGAGTATGCGTGGGGATATCATTTCGATCCGGGCACGAACATCGTCGACGTCGTGATCAACCATCTTCGCAAGAAGATCGACGCGAAACACGGACACAAGATGATCACGACCGTTCGCGGTGTCGGCTACATGATCAAGGACAGTTGATGGTGCTTGGGCGATGGCATCGACACGAACGCGCCTAACGGTCAGCTACCTCGTCGTGCTCACGGCGACGCTCATCGCGTTCGCCGTGGCGTTGTACGTGGCGCGTGGCGCGGAGGCGGATCAGGACCTGCTCGAGCAGGCGGCAGCGCTCGCCGATGACGTGCTCGCGACGATTCGGAACGCGCAGCTCGGCGGACAGCGCCTCGCGCCACAAGAGATGGGCGAGCAGCTCGACCGCCATCCGGGTTACTTCGTCGTGCTCGATAGTGTGGGCCGTCTGCTGTACTCCTCGAATGCTGTTCGCCTGCTCGCGGCGGAGGATCAGCAGGACCTCTACACCCTGGCATTTCAGCTGCGCCCCGGTGGCTCGGCGGCGCGCCTGGCGCTCACGGCCGACTCGCTCATCAAAGGGCGGCTGATGCTCGTTGCCCGGCGCGATCCGAGCGTCGGCGGGAACATTTCGCGAGTCGTCGGTGGGCTGCCGACCGACCTGGCGAATGTCGCGCCGCATCTGCTGCTCGGGACGCTGCTCGCGCTCGCGCCGGTGATCCTCATCATTTCGTTAGGCGTGGCGTACTTCGTCGCCGGACATGCATTCCGGCCCGTGGATGAGCTGATCAACGAAGTCGAGGCGATTACCGACGGTCGGAGTCTGCATCGCCGACTTCCAGTGGCGACGAGCGGCGACGAGCTCGCGCGCCTCTCGGCGACACTGAACGCCATGATCGCGCGGCTCGAGAGCTCGTTCACCGCGTTGCGGCGATTCACCGCGGATGCGAGCCACGAGCTCAAGACACCGCTCACCGTGCTGCGCGCGGACGTGGAGCGCGCGATGCATCCGGTCACTTCGCCGGCCGACCGCATGGTCGCGCTCGAGGAGGCGCTCCAGGAAACGGCGCGGATGGCCGACCTCGTTGAGAGTTTGCTCACGCTTGCGCGCGCCGACGAGGGGCGCTACGATCTGCATCGGGAGCCCGTGCGGCTCGAGCCGCTCGTCCGCGACGTGTTCGAGACCGCGGCGATTCTCGGCGAGGAGGCGGGCCTGACGATCGAACTGCTCGCCTGCGAGGACGCGACGGTGCTCGGCGACCCCGATCGACTCCGCCAGCTCTTTCTCAATCTCGTGACGAACGCGATCAAGTACACGCCGCGCGGCGGTCACGTCGAGTTTTCGCTGACGCGTCGTCCACACGACGAGGTCGCGCTCAACGTGCGCGACACCGGCATCGGGATCTCGGCGTCCGACCTACCGCATGTGTTCGAGCGATTCTGGCGTGCCGATCGCGTTCGCTCGCGGCGTGTGGCGAGCGACGATAGTTCATGGGCCCTCGACCGTGGCGGATTTGGGCTCGGTCTCTCGATTGCGCAGTGGATCGTGCAGGCACATGGTGGCACGCTCACGGTGCAGTCGCGATTGGGACGCGGCAGTATGTTCTCCGTCGTTCTTCCGACGGCGCCGATGCCCGTTGACGACGCCATTCAGCGCGCGGAGCCGGCAACATCAACCGCCTCACGTGCTTCCGGCGGGAAAGGTGATTCTAACAGCGACTTCACCGATTCTTAATGAAGCGGTCATTCCGCTGTTAATACGCGAAAATAGCTTTGACGACGAATAGTTCGCCCGGTCACACGCACCCGAACTAGGTCGCAAAGGACATGTTCGATAACCTCATCGAATCGAAGGCAAAGAAGCAGAAGCGGGCCGGCGGCGTGATTTTCAGCGCTGTCCTGCACGTAGTCCTCATCACTGCCGCGGTCTACGGAACGCTGCAGGCGAAGGACGCAATTGAAAAACCGAAAGCGGAGAAGGTCGAGTTCGTCGAGATGAAGAAGAAGGACGAGCCGCCACCGCCGAAGGAGGAGCCGAAGCCGCCGCCGCCGGACGTCGTTATGAAGGCGCCGCCGCCGAAGGGCTTCCAGGTGCTCACCGCACCAATCAAGATCCCCGATGTCTTGCCCGACATCGACCTCTCGAAGCATGTCACCAATGAAGATGACTTCTCGGGTAAGGGCGTCGCGGGTGGTATCGCCAAGGGCGTCGTCGGCGGAACGCCGCAGCCCGTGAGCGATCAGCCGTACTTCGAGTTCCAGGTCGAGAAGCAGGTCGCTGCGTTGCCGGACAATCCGCGGCCGCGCTATCCCGACATGCTCCGGTCGGCCAACGTCGAGGGCGAGGTGCTCGCTCAGTTCGTCGTCGACACCACCGGTCGCGCGGAGATGAACACCTTCAAGGTGCTCAAGACCAGCCACGATCTCTTCACGAATTCCGTGAGGTCCGCGCTCGCCAACATGCGCTTTTATCCGGCGGAAGTCGGCGGCCGGAAAGTGAAACAGCTCGTCCAAATGCCTTTCGTCTTCGGTCTCAACAAGTAAATCACCTTTCGGAGCGCACCATGGATCTCTCGCTTATCGATCTCTGGCACCAAATGGGGCTGTTCGCCAAGTTCATCTGCTTTGTCATGGCAGTCATGTCGATCTACTCGCTGACAGTCATGGTCTCCAAGTGGTGGGGCCTGCGAAAGGCTCAGAAGGAAACGATCAAGTTCGCGCCGGAGTTCTCGCAGTTCCTCGAGGAGGACAACCTCACCGAAGCGATTCGCCTCGCTGAGAGTTACAAGCGGTCGCATGTCGCGCTCGTGCTCGGCGGCGCGCTGCAGGAAGTGAAGCCTCTCATTCAGGACGGGTCGGTCACCGTCGCGGACATCAACTCGGCGGAGCGCGCGGTCGAGCGCAACATGCTGCTCGAGATCACGAATCTGAAGCGCGGCCTGGCCGTTCTCGCGACGGTCGGTGCGACGGCGCCGTTCGTCGGTCTTCTCGGCACGACGATGGGTATCGTGAACGCGTTCACCGGAATGGCCGCGACTGGATCGGGCGGTCTCGCCGCGATCGGTGGTGGCATCGCCGAAGCCCTTATCACGACGGCGTTCGGTTTACTCGTCGCGATCCCGGCCGTGTGGGCGTATAACTATTTCACGACCAAGATCGACAATCTCACCGCCGAGATGACGTACGTCTCCAAAGAGATGATCGACTATTTGATCAAGGGCGTCTCGGGCGAGTTCGGCCGCAGTCGCTTCACGCGTGAGTTCAACGCCTCCGGCGGAGCCGGTGGCCCGATCGCCCAGTAAGCGACATTCCCTCAGGAGGAATTCCGATGGCAATGTCGTCTAGTAGTGGCAGCGGGAGTGTCGCCTCGTCACCTAACGTGACGCCGATGATCGACGTGATGCTCGTGCTCCTGATCATCTTCATGGTCGTCACTCCGGCGCTACTCGCCGGATTCAATGCCGATCCACCGAAGGCGGTCAACCTGAAGGACCATCCAGAAGATGCCAACCTCGATCAGGTGTTGGGCATCGACCGCGATGGGAACTATTACCTGAACAAGAAGCGCATTCGCACCGAGGACGTGGGTCCGATGCTGAAGCGGATCTATGATGCCCGCACGGAGGACAAGATTCTTTACCTCAAGGCGGACAAGCAGCTCGATTATTCCAAGGTGCTCGATGCGCTGGACCTCGCCGCCAAGAACGGAGTGCGCGTTACGGGCATGATCTCGGAGCAGAAGCCGGGAACGATCTCGACAGTCGTCGGCGACACGAAGGCGACGGCGCCAGTCGGCAAAGCACCGCCGGCGGGAGGGAAACCGTAATGGCTATGTCGTCAGGCGGTAGTGGCGGAGGCCTCAGCAACGACATCAACGTCACGCCAATGATCGACGTTCTGCTCGTGCTGCTGATCATCTTCATGGCGGCGCTGCCGTCGATGCGGAAAGCGATCGACATTCAGCTTCCGGATCCCACGCCGAGCGTGCAGCCGAACAACTCGAAGTCCGACCAGATCGTACTCGAAGTCAAACCTGGTGGTCAGTTCTCGATCAACACCCGGGATGTAGTGGGCACGGACAATCTGAAGCGCCAGCTCAAGGAGATTTACGATCCCCGTCCCGAAAAGATCATCTTCGTGAAGGGTGATCCCAAGGTGAAGTATGCCGACGTCATCGAGGCGATGGACATCGCACGCGGTGCCGGGGTGAAGGTCATCGGAGTTCCGCCGAAGGACATTCCAGGCGATACGAAGCCAGCAGGGAAGTAGCCTCGAAGGACAAGTAGCAAAAAACGATACGGCGGGCGAACCTTTAAGGAGCGCCCGTCGTATAATTTTTGGGGTATTGAAGGGCACAGCCTCTGCCCATCCGCATCGTATGAGCGCATCGCCACGTCCATCTGACATGCAGCCGACGACCTCACCGAGCTCGTCGTTCACGCGGCGCCGAGAGCTTCCGGCGCTGGCGTTGCCGCGCGCGCGCGAGGATCGACGGGCGGGGGCTCTTCTGTCGCTGCTGTTGCACGTCGCGATCGTTATGCTACTGATCACTCCGTTCGCGGTACATCACGAGATCGTCGAGCGCGATCAGGGGGCCGGTGGTCCGGGCCCTGCGGGTGGCGGTGGTGGCGGGCACGGCGGCACGGGTGGCGTCGCGGACCAGAGTGAGCGACTGCGATTCATACAGGTCGCACCGCAGCCGGCGAATCTGGCGCCGCAGACGCCGCCCGAGCCCGTCGTGCCGCCGCCGCCGCCGGTGCCACCGCCAGAGCCAGTGAAGGTCGAACTGACACCTACGCCCCCCGTCGAAGCAAAGCTCGACGTCCCAGCGCCGGCGAAGCTTCCGGATGTTGCCGCTACGACAGGCGTGGGGGGCGGCAGTGGCCATGACGGAACGAATGGGAGTGGCCCTGGTAGTGGCGGCGGCGTAGGAAGCGGCATCGGCACTGGTCGAGGGGCCGGTATTGGCCCCGGCACCGGCGGCGGCAGCCAGGTCAATTATCCGCCTCAGCCTATCGAATTCTTCCTTCCTCCGCTGCCGGCGCCGGATAAGGTGCGCGGCTTTCACCTCGTCGCGGAGTTCGACGTCGACGAGACGGGGCGTGTCCGCTCCTTCGACTTCACGCCGACGAAGGACGGCGGCTACAACAAGAAGATCGAGGAAGTGCTGCGTTCTGTGCGCTTCCGCCCCGGCACTCGACCCGACGGCACTCCGGTTCGAATGAAGGCGCAGCTCGGCTACGAGTTCTGAGTCGCGCGCTTCGCTCGCGACCTCAGAACTCATCGCCGATCGCGCTCGCTCGCTGGCGCTCGCGACAAGTCTTATTTGGAGTCGCGCGCGCAGCTGCGCGCGCTCCCGACTTTCGCGCACGTCTGACGTGTCGATGGACTGGGTAGGCGTACGGAGTGGGGAGTGAGCGCGCAGCGCGAACGACTTCAAATAAGACTTCGAGCGAGCGTCAGCGAGCGAGGTTGCTACTAGCACGCGAGCTTTGCTCGCGTGCCAGTAGCGCCGCGCCACGAATTGCACGATTTTTCACCGGCTTCCGGCAAACCATCCCGTCGGCAGCTTGATGATCGCGATTTCGTGCAATCACCAGGAGCCGAATGACGAGCGTGGCCGCCCCCAAGACCGGCGCGGGGTCGTCGAGTCCGACGCAGCAAGCCAATCCGGAATTCATCAAGGCGATGACCCTGACCGACGCGACGATGCTCGTCGCGGGCTCGATGATCGGTTCGGGAATTTTCATCGTCTCCGCGAGCATGTCGCGGACGCTCGGCTCTCCCTTCTGGTTGCTGCTCGCGTGGATCGTGACCGGTGTCGTCACGCTGCTCGGAGCGCTCTCGTATGGCGAGCTGGCGGCGATGTTTCCTCGAGCGGGCGGCCAGTACGTGTTTCTTCGCGAGTCCATGGGTCCACTGATGGGATTTCTCTACGGATGGACCCTTTTTCTCGTCATTCAGACTGGAACGATCGCCGCCGTCGCGGTGGCATTCGGGCGGTTTCTCGGCGTGCTCTGGCCCACGATCTCGCCGAATCGTTATGCATGGTTCCCCCAGGCGGATGTCTGTTCGAGGTGGCTCGGGTGCACCGACTCCGCGAACGCCATTCAGCTCGGCCTAACGCCACAACGGTTGGTTGCACTCGTGAGCATCGCGGTGCTGACGTGGATCAACCTGCGTGGCGTCCGCGAGGGGAAGATCGTGCAGACGACGCTCACGATCGTGAAGACCGGCGCGCTCGCCATGCTCATTCTCATCGGCATCACTGTCGGTAGGAACGCGACGGCGCTCGCCGCGAATTTTTCGAACGGTCACTTCTTCGGCACCGTGGACGTCTCGGGCGCATTTGTCATCGCGTTCGGTGCCGCACTCGTCGGCTCGTTGTTCTCGAGCGACGCGTGGAACAACGTGACCTTCGCTGCCGCCGAGGTGCAGAACCCGAAGCGAAACTTGCCGCTGGCCCTCGTGTTGGGCACCGGGCTCGTGACGCTGCTCTATGTTCTCGCGAATGTCGGATATCTCAACGTCCTCCCGATGGCCGGCGATCCACAGGGCGCGACGGCGATCGCACGCGGCATCGCGAGCGCGACGCAGGATCGCGTGGCCACGGCGGCGCTCGAGGTCGTGTTTGGCGCCGCGGGGGCGACGATCATGGCCATCGCGATTCTGATCTCGACCTTCGGTTGCAACAACGGGCTCATTCTCGCCGGAGCGCGTGTGTACTACGCGATGGCGCGCGACGGGCTGTTCTTCCGTCGGGTGGGGACCCTGAACGCGCGACGGGTGCCAGCTGCCGGCCTGATCGTGCAGTCGATCTGGACGGCCCTGCTCTGCCTAACGGGGAGCTATGGTCAACTGCTCAATTATGTGATTTTCGCGGCGCTCGTGTTCTATGCGCTGACGACGATCGGTCTGTTCATTCTGCGGGCGAAGCGTCCCGATATGGAGCGACCTTATCGGGCCTTTGGCTATCCCGTGCTCCCCGCCGTGTACATCGCGTTGACGACGCTCGTCATGCTGCTCATCGTTCTCTCGCCGTCGACGCGGCAGGACGCCTTCTTGGGTCTGGTGCTCGTACTCATCGGTATTCCAGTATTCTTCCTCTGGCGCCGGATCGAACCATCGTCTCCCGGTGCCGCCTCACGAGTGTGAGGCTCGGGCTCGCGCCCTTCGATCTCCCCTCGATCATACGACCGTTCAGCTCTTCAGGAGAAAGCGTAATGATGCCTTCGTTGGTGACCACGCTGCGTAGACGACTTCCGCTAGCGCTCACGTTCGTGCTCGGAGCGCTGGCGACGCCGCTCGCCACGCCGCTCTTCGCCCAGGCGCCGGCCTCGCCGCCGTCTAGCGGGGGAGAAGCGAACCTCATCATTCCCGATCTGACGCAAGTGAGCTTTCTCGGCATCAACGGCCACAAGCTGCTGCTGTCGGGACTCGTCGTCTGCGCACTCGGCCTCTTGTTCGGTCTAACGATTTACAATCGCCTCAAGAACATGGCCGTGCACAAGTCGATGCTGGACATCTCCGAGCTGATTTACGAAACGTGCAAGACGTATCTGCAGAATCAGGGAAAATTCATCCTCCTGCTGTGGGTGTTCATCGGTTTGATTGCGGCCGTGTACTTCGGTATGCTTGCGCCGACGACCGACGCGTCAGGCGCTGAAGTACATGGATATCCGCCGCTCAAGGTGGCGGTCATCCTGCTGTTCAGTCTCATCGGCATCGCTGGTAGTTACGGCGTTGCTTGGTTCGGCATCCGCGTGAATACGTTCGCAAACTCGCGGACGGCATTCGCGAGTCTCCGCGGTAAGCCGTATCCGTGCTATCAGATTCCACTCTCGGCGGGAATGAGCATTGGCATGTTGCTCATCTCGGTCGAGCTCGTGCTGATGCTTTTTATTCTGCTCTTTATTCCGCGGGATTATGCGGGTCCGTGTTTCATTGGATTCGCAATCGGTGAGTCGCTCGGCGCAGCCGCCCTCCGAGTCGCGGGCGGTATTTTCACGAAGATCGCGGACATCGGTTCGGACCTGATGAAGATCGTCTTCCGCATCAAGGAGGACGACGCACGCAACCCCGGCGTGATCGCGGATTGCACGGGCGACAACGCGGGCGATTCGGTGGGTCCGAGCGCCGACGGTTTCGAGACGTACGGCGTCACGGGCGTCGCGCTCATCACCTTCATCCTGCTCGCGGTGTCCAGCGCGACGGTGCAGGTGCAGCTCCTGGTGTGGATCTTCGTGATGCGCATCGTGATGATCATCGCGTCCGGTATTTCATATCTTCTGAACGAAGCGATCGCCAAAGCGCGCTATGCGACCGCTGACCGGATGAACTTCGAATCGCCGCTCACGGTCCTCGTGTGGCTCACGTCGATCGTATCGGTCATTCTCACCTACATCGCCTCGTACGTGTTCATCAAGGACCTCGGCGACGGCAGCTTGTGGTGGAAGCTTTCGACAGTCATTACCTGCGGCACGCTCGCCGGTGCGATCATTCCCGAATTCGTAAAGGTCTTTACGTCCGTTGACTCGCGACACACACGCGAAGTGGTGACCTCTTCGCGCGAGGGCGGGGCATCGTTGAATATTCTTTCCGGGCTCGTGGCGGGAAACTTCAGTGCGTTCTGGCTCGGCATCGTCATGGTCGCGCTGATGGGGATCGCGTTCGGCGTGAGCACGCTCGGCGTCGGTTCGCTGATGATTGCCCCGGCGGTGTTCGCATTCGGCCTCGTCGCGTTCGGCTTCCTCGGTATGGGTCCGGTGACGATTGCCGTCGACTCGTACGGGCCGGTGACGGACAATGCCCAGTCGGTGTACGAGCTGTCGCTCATCGAAGAAGTGCCTAACATAAAGGCTGAGCTCCAGCGTGATTACGGCTTCACCGTCGACTTCGAGCGCGCGAAGCACTTCCTCGAGGAGAACGACGGAGCGGGGAACACGTTCAAGGCGACAGCGAAGCCGGTGCTCATCGGAACGGCGGTCGTTGGTGCGACGACGATGATCTTCTCGATCATCGTGGCACTCACGCAGGGCCTGCGTCCCGAGCTCATCGCCAACCTGTCGCTCTTGCATCCGCCGTTCCTGCTCGGACTCATCACGGGCGGCGCGGTGATTTACTGGTTCACCGGTGCATCGATGCAGGCGGTGACGACGGGCGCGTATCGCGCCGTCGAGTTCATCAAGGCCAACATTCGACTGGAAGGCGTAACAAGAGCCTCCGTCGAAGACTCGAAGAAAGTGGTGGCGATCTGTACGAAATACGCGCAGCTCGGAATGTTCAACATCTTCTTGACGGTGTTCTTCTTCACGCTCGCGTTCGCGTTCGTCGAGCCATACTTCTTCATCGGTTACCTCGTCTCCATCGCGCTATTCGGGTTGTTCCAGGCGGTGTTCATGGCGAATGCTGGTGGTGCGTGGGACAACGCGAAGAAAATTGTCGAGGTCGAGCTGAAGGGGAAGGGCACGGAGCTGCATGCAGCTACGGTCGTGGGTGATACGGTTGGCGATCCGTTCAAGGACACCTCCTCGGTCGCGATGAACCCGATCATCAAGTTCACCACGCTGTTCGGTCTTCTCACGGTCGAGCTGGCGGTGTCGGTGGCGAATTCGCGCGGCACGCAGTTCACCTTCGTCCTCGCGGGAATTTTCTTCCTTCTCGCGTTGGTGTTCGTGTATCGCTCGTTCTACAGCATGCGCATCGAATCCGAGAGGCCGGCGGACCTGCCGACGGGCGCGCCCGAGCGGGTGCCTGCGCGCTGAAGCCAGTTTGTCATCCTGAGCGCAGCGAAGGATCTGGGTCCTTGCGTCGAAGCAAGTCACAGGGCAAGGACGCTAGATCCTTCGTCGCTTCGCTCCTCAGCATGACACAACTCTAGAACTATCCTTCATGCCTTCACTCTTCTCGCGAAAGCCTATTTCGGAGCTGCTGGTCGAAGGTGAGCACCCCAACGCGCTGAAGCGTGCGTTGGGCGCCGGCGATCTGATCATGCTGGCGATCGGCGCGGTGATCGGCGCGGGGATCTTTGGCGCGATTGGTACCGCGGCCGCGGGGCAAACCGACGCGGCGGGCCACATCATTCGTACGGGCGCCGGACCGGCGCTTGTTCTTTCTTTCTTGCTCCTCGGCTTCGCCTGCGCGCTCGCTGGCCTCTGTTACGCCGAGCTGGCGTCGATGATCCCACAGGCGGGTAGCGCGTACGCGTACGCGTATGCGACGTTAGGCGAGATCGTCGCCTGGATCATCGGCTGGGATCTGATCCTCGAGTATGCCGTCGGCAACGTCGCCGTCGCGATCTCGTGGGGAGATTACTTCAAGACGCTCACGGGAGGGCTCTTCGGGGCACCGCTCTGGCTCACGACGGGCTATCGCACGGCACTGCTCAGCTCCGATCCTGCGATTCACGGTCTGCTACAGACCGCGCCGCATCTCGCTGGTGTTGCGATCCTCATCAATGTGCCGGCGGCCATCATCGTCTTGCTGGTCACCTGGCTGCTGATGATGGGTGTCCGCGAGAGCGCGCGGGCGAACAACATCATGGTCGCGGTGAAGCTCGTCGTCCTTGCGCTCTTCGTCGTTGTCGGGTTCATGCACATCGATCCGAAGAACTATCATCCCTTCGCGCCTAACGGCTGGACGGGGATTCATCAGGGCGCGGCGATCGTCTTCTTTGCCTACATCGGCTTCGACGCCATATCGACGGCGGCTGAGGAAACGAAGAATCCTCAGCGAAACATGCCGCTTGGGATTCTTGGCGGGCTGGCGATCTGTACGATTATCTACATCATCATCGGCGCCGTGCTCACGGGTATGGCGCCATCTAGCCAGCTGGGCGTCGCCGATCCGCTCGCGCGCGCGCTGCAGATCGCCGGGCTCGATCGCCTGAGCCGCCTGCTCTCGCTCGGTGCCGTCGTCTCGATGACCGCCGTCTTGCTTGTCTTTCAGTACGGCCAGCCGCGCATTTTTTTCGCCATGGCACGGGACGGACTGCTCCCGAAGTGGGCCGCGAAAGTCAGTGGCAAGCATCGCGTTCCACACATAACGACCCTCCTTACCGGATTGTTCGTTGCCGCGTGGTCGCTCATTGGCGATGCCGGCGAGACATATGATCTGACGAACATCGGAACGTTGTTCGCGTTCGTGCTCGTCTGCATCGGTGTGCTTGTGCTTCGCCATACGGACCCGGATCGTGAACGACCATTCCGGGTACCGATGGTCTGGCCGGTGACGATCGTCGGCGCCGCGTTGTGTGTGTATGTGATGCGGGGCCTGCCTCCTCAGGCATGGGAGCGATTCGGGTGGTGGCTGGCGATCGGGCTCGTGCTGTACTTTAGCTTTGGTTTCCGCAACTCAACCCTGCGGCGCAGCATGCGCCCTGAGCTCCCCGACCTCTCCTCGACGCGACCACGCGAGCGAGTGCCATGACTTATAGCGCAGCACCTGCCGACACGGCGAACGGCTCGGCCGCTCCGCGACGCGGACTCCGACGCGTATCGCTGACGCAGTGGATCCTGGTCTCGATGGTCGTCGGGATCCTTCTGGGTTGGCTCTTTCCCGAGAGCGCACGCGACGCGCATCACGGCTGGGCGGCGACGGATCTGAACGTCCTGTCGACGGTGTTCCTGCGCATGATCAAGTCGTTGATCGTGCCGCTGCTGTTCGGAACGCTCGTCGTCGGCATCGCCGGGCATGGCGACGACATGAGACGCGTCGGCAAGCTTGCTCTGCGCTCGATCATCTATTTCGAGGTCGTGACGACGCTCGCCCTGGCGGTTGGGCTGATCGTCGTGAATGTCCTGAAGCCGGGTCGCGGCGTGGACCTCGGTGCGGCATCGGCGGCCGAAGGTACACAACTCGCCGCGACGCACACGACGTTGAGCGGTGTGCTCGAGCATACCGTGCCGCAGAGCTTCTTCGACGCGGCGACGCGCAACGAAGTGCTGCAGATCGTCTTTTTCTCGATCCTCTTCGCCGTGGCGCTGTCGCAGGTGAAGCAGGAGCGTGCGAAGACGTTCATGTTGAGCGCGTGCGAAAGTCTCTCCGAGGTGATGTTCAAGTTCACGGGCATCGTGATGAAGTTCGCGCCGATCGGCATCGGCGCCGCAATTGCCGTGACGATCTCGAAGAGCGGCCTCGGTGTATTGCGGAATCTCGGGATTCTGGTGCTCGCGCTCTACGGCGCGCTGATCGCCTTCGTCGTCTTCGTGCTCGTGCCGGTAATGATTATTGCGCGGGTCCCGGTGCGCCGATTCCTGCGCGCGGTGCGTGAGCCGTGGCTCATCGCGTTCACGACGGCGTCGTCGGAGGCGGCGCTGCCACTGGCGATGGAGAAGATGGAGGCGTTAGGCGTCCCCCGCCGTATCGTCGCCTTCGTGTTGCCGACGGGCTATTCGTTCAATCTCGATGGCAGTACGCTCTATCTCGCGCTCGCGTCGGTCTTCGCGGCGCAGGCAGCCGGGATCGACATGCCAATCTCGACGCAGCTCGTGATGATGCTGACGCTGATGCTCTCGAGTAAGGGAGTCGCCGCAGTACCGCGTGCGGCGTTGGTCATCCTCTCCGGGGCGCTCACGCAATTCAATCTGCCGCTTCAGGCGGTCGCGGTGATTCTCGGTGTCGATGCGCTGATGGACATGGCGCGCACATCGATCAATCTGTTCGGCAACTGCCTTGCGACGGTCGTGATGGCACGGTGGGATGGTGAATTCGATCGTCCTGCTGCATCGACGCCGGTCGCGGACGCGCTTGCGGGGCGGCGGCTCGAGGCGCCCGCGGTCGAGACACCGGTTGCCTAACGGTCGTCCTTGCCTCGGGATGACAACTACGTCATGCTCTCGCCGACAAATCGCAGCGCGCCGCGCACTGCACCGCGCACTGGGATCACTTCTTCAGTGCTCAGCTGAGCGCCTGGCACCGCCGTCTTGAGCCGATGCTCGAGACGGCGGCGCAGCGTCGACCCGCGCTGGAGCATGCCGCCGGTGAGGGCGACGGGCAGCGCCGCACGCTCATCGACGAACAGCTGACGTGCCAGAGCGCGGATGTGCAGGGCGAGCTCCTCCACGGCGAGACTCACAATCGAATTCGCGCGCAGGTCCCCCGCATCGGCGACGCTCATCACTACGGGCGCGAGAGAGGCGAGGCCCTGCGGCGTTGCGGACGCCGCCCAATTGATGAGCTCCGCCAGCTCGTTCACCTGCGCCGCGGTGAGAATGGCACCCGTGAGCGACGTCTCCGGCTCGCGGCCATCGCTCGCCGCCGCGACGACGGAGAGCGCCTTTCGGCCGATCCACGCGCCACTCCCTTCATCTCCGAACACCGGACCCCAGCCGCCGCAGCGAGCGGTCGCGCCGGTCGGGCTGCGGCCAAACGCGATCGACCCCGTCCCGCTGATCAGCAGCACGCCAGGTCCATCGCCAAATGCGTCGTCGAGCGCAACGCTGAAGTCCGAGTGAATGACAATTTCGTCCGCCAGCTCGCGGCTCACGAGCGCTTGCCATAGCTCCTGCCGCTCGGCGTCGCGTCCGACCCCGGCGACACCCACACAGAGTACGCGCGGCATGACGTGCGTCATCTCGCACGAGGCGAGCGCGTCTCGCACAACGTCGGCGATGACCGCCGCGGACTCGTCCACCCGGCCCGGCCTAACGGCACTCGCTGGACCGACGACGTCGGCGATCTTGCCGCCATGCTCGTCGGCGACCATCGCGCGTGTCTTGGAGCCGCCGCCATCGATGCCAATGACGACGAGCGTCACGATGCCTGCCCCCGCATCGGAGTCGAGCGCACGTCGGACGCGGCGGCCGGCGCGGCGCCGGCGTGTGTGAATGAAGAAAGCATGCCAACCACGATGGTGATCATCGTTCCAATGAGAACATACCAGGGCCACGCAATGCTGCCTAACGGCTGAAGAACGCCGGCCAGGGCCGGTACCGCGGCGGCGATTTGCTTGGCGAAGACCACGAAGGCCATCGCGAGAATGCCGAGCGACATGCCGAGAATTGCATCGGACTGCCGCGCGCGACGCCACAAGATACCGAGAAAAAAGCCTCCGAGGAGACCACCGTAGGTGAACGAAGCGATCGAAAGCGCGACGACGACAACGGGAGTCTGTTGGTTCTGAGGGAAGAGCAGGGCTCCGCCGGTGAGAACCACGCCCCAGAGGAGCGCAAAGATCTTTCCGACCCGCAGCGTGCGCGGATCGTCAGCGCGGCCTCCCGTGAGCGGGAGATAGATATCGTGCGTCGCAGCGGCCGCGAGCGAATTGATCGCGCCGGAGTGTGTGCTCATCGTGGCGGCGAGAATCGCAGCGAGCACGAGTCCGAGCAGGCCGTGCGGCATGTACTGCAGAATGAACGTCGGAAATACGTCGTCGGGCTTCGCGAAGCCATGGTTGGGGCCGTACAGCGCCCACAGCCCCACGCCGATCAGGAGAAAGAGCGTGAATTGCAACGTCACGGCGACGCCACTGCCGACGATTGCCACCTGGGCATCCTTGAGCGTGCGCGCCGACAGCAGGCGCTGGACGATCAGCTGGTCGGCGCCGTGCGACGCCATCGACAGGAATGCGCCGCCGATCAATCCGGCGAATACCGTGTGCGGTCGATCGAAGCCTGTATAAAAGTCTATAAACTTCAATTTGCCCGCCGGTCCAGCCGTTGCCACGATCTGCGACCAGCCGCCATTCACGAGCTTCCCCAATAGGACGAGCGCCGCGATGCCGCCAATGATGTACACGCTCGCCTGGAGAATTTCGGTCCAGACGACGGCGCGCATCCCGCCGCGATAGGTGTAAATGATCGTCAGCGTCCCAAGGACGAGCACTGCCGTCGGCATGACCCACTGCCTTGGTACCACACCGTTGAGGATGAGCGCGATCGGAATCGCCGTCGCGAAGACGCGCACGGAGTCGGCGAGCCCACGCGTCAGCATGAACACGACCGATGTGAAGCGTCGTGTGGCGAGACCGAAGCGTTGTTCGAGGAGCGCGTAGGCCGTCACGAGCTCGCCCTGGTAGTAGCGCGGCAGCAGAACCGTCGCGACGACGATACGACCCAGGAGATACCCAACCGAGACCTGAAGGAATCCGAGATTGCCGATGTAGGCGAGCCCGGGGATACTGATGAACGTGAGCGCGCTCGTCTCACTGGCAACGACGGAAAACATGACCGCCCACCAGGGAATCGTGCGGCCGGCGACGAAGTAGTCCTTCGCGTCGCGCTGCTTCCGGCCAACCCAGATACCGAGCAGGGTCGTGCCAACGAGATAGAGCAGGATGACGACCGCGTCGAGTGCGGAGAGTCCGCGGGTCATGCGGCGGGCGTTAGGCGATGACGAGAGACGTTAGGCAATCGCCACCGCTATTCGACCACGTACGCTTCCATCGCGAAATACTCGGCCAGCCCGAGCCGGTCGAGCTCCGCCGCCGTGCCCTTGTTGCGTGCTTCGACGCGTTGCCAGAACTCACGCTCGTCGTAGCCGCCCGGGAAGGGCGCCGAGTCCTTTTGCGATTGATGCTTGAAGATCGCCTGGATCTTGAGTCGCAACTCCTCCTGGGAGAGTGGAACGAGCCAGGTTGCCGCGTCGATCGGCCACTCCTGCCAGGCGCCCCGGTATAACCAGATCTCCGGACTGCGGCCGGATGCCTGCGTCTTGATACGAGCGGAGCCCTCCTCACCGTTAGGCGACTCGGACCCGATTTCCATCAGCGCTCGGTCGATTGCCTCCTTGCACATGCGGTGCGTGCCATGCGGATCCGACAGGTCGCCGGCGACGAAGATGTGCTGTGGACGGATCTCCTCGAGCAAAGCACGAACGATGGCGACGTCCTTCGGGCCGATCGCGTCCTTGCGGACCTTGCCCGTTTGATAGAACGGCAAGTTGAGAAAGCGCGCCGCACCGCGCGGCAGGCCGACGGTCTCGATGCCGCTCACGGCTTCCGCTTCGCGAATGATGCGCTTGATGTCCTGCACCTCCGGGATGTCGACCTCCCCCGGCCGTTTGCGTTCGAGGAAGGAGTAGACCGTTTCCGCGAGGCTCTGCACCTTTGCCGGATCGATCAAATCATTGCCGGCCGTGCGCATGAGAAAATCGACGTATCGGCGCACATCGTGATCGAACACCGCGATGTTGCCGCTCGTTTGATAGGCAATCGTGATCTCGTTCTCGTTCTCGACCAGCTTGCGCAGTATGCCACCCATCGAAATGACGTCGTCGTCGGGATGCGGCGAGAAGCAGATGATCCGCTGGTGCGTCGGCAGCTTGGATTTGCCTCGGATCTTCGCGCCGAGGATGTTGAAGACTTTCCCGTTCACCTCGCCCGGCGTGCCGTACTTCGCGACGAGCGCCGACATCTTATGCTCCGCATAGTCTCGCTGCGTGAGCTTGAGGATCGCCTTGTCCGTCTGTTGCGAGAGCCACATCACGGCGCGGACCATCAGTTCTTGCGTCCACTGCACCTCGTCGATGAGCCACGGGGTCTTGATGCGCGTGAGCTCGGCGCCTGCCGCCCGATCGACGTAGAACGTCGTATCCGGATGGCGTTGCAGGAAGGTCGCGGCCACCTCGACGTCGATGTCACCCTCGACGGCGCGCCTGACGATCGTCGACTTGTGCTCGCCCGTCGCGAGGATCGCGATCTCGTGCGCATCGAGGATCGTCGCCACGCCCATCGTGATCGCCTCGCGTGGCACGAACTCCTCGCCGAAAAAGTCGGCAGCGGCGTCGCGGCGCGTGATGGCGTCGAGCGTGACGGGCCGCGTGCGACTGTCCGCACCCGAACCCGGCTCATTGAAGCCGATGTGGCCCGTCTTACCGATACCAAGAATCTGAAAATCGATTCCTCCGGCGTCGGCGATCGCATCCTCGTAGCGGCGGCAGAACTCCTCGACGCGATCGGGCGGAACGGTACCGTCCGGGATGTGAACGTTCTCGGGCCGGATGTCGATGTGCGAGAACAGATTCTCCCACATGAACCGATGGTAGGAGTGGATGCTCTCGCGCGGCATCGGGTAGTACTCGTCCAGATTGAACGTTACGACGTGCCGGAAGCTCAGCTCCTCTTCGCGATGCATGCGAATCAGCTCGCGATAGACCCCAATCGGAGTGGAACCCGTCGCGAGTCCCAGCACCGCGGTCTCGCCTGCGGCGTCCTTCTCACGCACGAGAGTGGCGATCCGATTCGCAACCAGTCGCGCAATGTGCTCGTGATCGTCGACCACGAGCGTCCGAATGCGCTCGAGGCCTGCGGGGATGTGAGGGACACGAGAAGGCCCGCGACTCGGCGAGCGATCGCGGGCCTCCCTCTCGGCGACGGCGTCCGCGCGGACGCCGGTGACCGAATCGGCCATCTTATGTTAGGCGGAGAACGAGCTGCCGCAGCCGCAACCGCCAGACGCGTTAGGATTCTTGAAGGTGAAGCCGGAGCCCATCATCGACGTGACGTAGTCGATGGTGACGCCATTCAAATACTGTGCGGAGAACGGATCGACGAAGACGCGCCATTCGCCCTGAGCGACTACCAGATCGTCCTCGGCCGCCTCGTCCTCGATCAGCAGGCCGTATTTGAAGCCACTGCAGCCACCGGGCTGAACGCTCACGCGGAGACCGCCCTTGGCCGGATCGACACCCTCTTGCTCCATGAACTTTTTCACCTCGGCTGACGCGTTCGGTGTGATGACTACCGCCAGCTCGGGTTGATTCATTGTGCTCATTCGAACCCTCCTCAACGCGGCCAAGTGTTGCAGCGCCGCAGGTTACGCGAAAGATAAAGCGTCGGTCAATCGGCCGCCACCGCTTCTTGCGCTTCACGTTGCGCAATGGCGGGCGGCGGCTGCTCCATTCGGAACGACCTCGCGATCCAGCTGAAGGCCAGTGCGGCTATGACGAGCATTATCACGCCCGGCGTGATCTCTCCAAAGATGATCTTTCCCGATCCAAACAGCGAGGAATAGACCGCGACGATCCCCGCGACCCAATTCGTCCATGCCAGCGCGCCGCCAGGGATGTGCTCGCGGCCAAAGCCGAGTCGCGCAGAGACATGTGCCCAACCCGGACCACCGGGACGGACGCGCTTGTAGAAAGAGTCTAGCACTGCATCTGACTCAGGCTGGGTGAGGTATGTCACGGTGAGCCAGATGATGGTGCTGAGCGCGACGGTAACGAGCATCACGACCGCATCGGCGTTCGAATCGCCCGGCGCGAAGCGCGGCGCGATGGTCTTCAGCGCAATCACCGAGATCACGAACGACGCGACCATGGCACTGATCTCCGACCACGCATTGATGCGCCACCAGTACCAGCGGAGAATGAGCACCAGCCCCGTGCCGGCTCCGAGCGCCAGCAGGAATTTCCACGCGCCTTCGACGGACGAGAGTTGCCAGGTGACAATCGTCGAGGCCAGGAACAGAAAGATTGTCGCCCAGCGCGACACCGAGACGTAGTGCTTTTCGGTGGCCTCCTTGTTCATGAAACGGCGATAGACGTCGTTCACGAGGTACGACGCGCCCCAGTTCAACTGAGTTGCGACGGTCGACATGTAGGCCGCGGCGAAACCGGCCATCATGAAGCCGCGCCAGGGCGTCGGCAGCAGATCGACGAAGGCCTGGACGTAGGCGGCCTCGTGATCGTGGGTCGGTCCGATGCCCGCCGGATACAGTATGATCGTCGCGAGGCCGGTAATGATCCACGGCCACGGGCGCAGCGCATAGTGCGCCACCTGGAACGAGAGCGTCGCGAGGACGCCGTCCCTCTCAGTGCGTGCCGAGAAGATTCGCTGCGCGACATAGCCCCCGCCGCCCGGCTCCGCACCCGGGTACCAGGCCGCCCACCATTGCACGCCAAGGAACACCGCAAGAGAGAGAATCGGCATCCAGGCGTACGCCATGAGGCCACTGGGTCCCCAGGACACGGGCAACACGGATAACGCTGCTTTCTCGCTTCCGAAGTGAGCGGCCACTCCAGCCTTCAACGCAGCCATTCCGCCGACTGCCTTCACCGCGAAGATCGCGAGCACGATCACCGCGGTCATCTTAATTACGAACTGCACGAGATCGGTCCAGAGGACCGCCCACATTCCGGCTGCGACCGAGTACGCAACCGTGATGACGAAGCAAATGCCAACTGCGATCACCTGTCCGGAAATCGTCACGCCACCGAGCTGCACGTCGCGCAGCCCGAGCGAGATCGTGAGGATCTTGATCATCGCGCGCGTCACCCAGCCGAGGATGATCAGGTTGATCGGTATTGCGAGATAGAGCGAGCGGAAGACTCGTAAGGCAGCCGCGGGCTTGCCCCCGTACCGGATCTCCGCGAACTCGACGTCCGTCATGACGTTCGCACGACGCCAGAGACGGGCGAAGAAGAACACGGTCAGCATCCCGCTCATCAGCAGATTCCACCACAACCAGTTTCCCGCAACGCCGTGTGAGGACACGAGTCCCGTGACAACCAGGGGCGTGTCGGCGGCGAAGGTCGTGGCGACCATCGACGCGCCGGCGAGCCACCAGGGCACTTGGCGGCCCGAGATGAAGTACTCACTCAGACTCTCGCCACCGCGTCGCGTGAACGCGAAGCCGATACCCGCCGAGAGAAGGAAGTAACTGGCGACGATTGCCCAATCGATCGCTGTCAGATTCATGGGTGGGAGCTCTGCGCGGAAATGGGTAAGCGAGCCATCGTCGACATCACGGCGTCCGCGAGCGCGACACGAACGCGACCGATCTTGGTGTTCGCGCGCGTCGGGTTCACGCGGTTGCTGAGGAGAATGACGAACACATCGCGCGCCGGGTCAATCCAGATCGACGTGCCGGTGAATCCGGTATGACCGAAGGCACGCTCCGACATGAGGTGACCGGCAGAATTGCGTCCGTCGGGCTTCTGCCAGCCCAGCGCGCGGTCCTGCACCTGACGCGTCGTGAACAGCGCGATCGTCTCCGGTTTAATGATGCGTACGCCGTCGAGGGTTCCGTTATTCAGATACATCCGCGCGAACCGCGCAAGGTCGTATCCGGAGCTGAAAATGCCCGCGTGCGCGGATACGCCGCCCAGGTAGTACGCGCGCTCATCATGCACGACACCCCAGACCTTGCCGCCGCGGATGGGATCGATCTCCGTCGGTGCGATGCGTGGCTTGAGGGCGGCAGGCGGGCGATACATCGTCTCGTTCATCCCGAGCGGGTGGAACACGTGGTTGAGCACATACTGATCGAGCGACTCGCCGGAGAGACGCTCGACGAGCCGGCCGAGCATATAAGCTCCGATATCGCTGTAGATCATACGTACGCCCGGGAGCGTGTCGAGCGGCGTCGCGAACATCAGCTTCGCTAGGCTATCCGGATCGTGCGTCTGTCGATCGTACGGTTCGAAGGCGGGGAGCCCCGACGTATGCGTGATGAGATGTCGGATCGTAACGAGCTCCTTGTGCGGACCACGCCACTCGGGGATGTAGCGCTGGAGCGGCGCGTCGAGGTCGACCTTTCCCTGCTCGTGCAGCTGCATCATCGCCGTGGTCATGCCGACGACCTTGGTGAGCGATGCGAGATCCCAGAGCGAGTGCTCGTCGGGTACTGCGCTCGGACCCCAATCGAGGTGACCGACACTGTCTTCGGCGAGGATACCGGCGTGCGTCCCAACGATGGCGTACGCGCCCGGAAAGGCACTGTCGTTGTGCGCTCGTGTCAGAATGGCGCTCAATGAATCGCGCAACGCAACGCGTTCGGGTGCCGAGGTCGAAGGTAGAGACTGCGATCTCGCGATCGGTCCGGGTGCACCGGCGCAGGCGACGCCGCCGAGGAGAAACAGGACGGCTGCGCGATGGCGGTGAGGGGCAGAGCGCACGGTGACGAGTATGCTCATCGGCTCAACGGTTCAAGGCGGGGAGTCGACGCGTGCGATAAAGCGGCTCGGTCGTGGTATGACGCATTATAGACATCCTCGACGTGAGAAGGTACGCATAGCCGGTTGGCGAGCAGAGGCCAGTACGCATTAGGTTGTCCGCCGTGAGTCGTGCATCCCTCTTGCACGCTCGGCCGGTCCACAACACGCGGGCGAGTTGGCGACTCGCCTAATGGGAGGATATACCGATGAGGAGAATTTGTGCCGCGATTGGCGTAGCCGTCGCAGTGATGATGACCGGCGCGTGTGGTCCGCGACAGGCGTCCGTGCGCACCGCTCCGGCGGTCGAAGCGACGCTTCACTTCACGAATAACTTCCCGCAGCCGGTGAACGTGTACATCCTCCAGAATGGAGCGGAGACCCTCGTCAGGCAGGTCGGAGCGAACACCACGGAGAATCTTCCCGTTCGCGGCATTCCACTGGGGACGCAGGTGCAGCTTCGCGCGGTAACGGTCGATGGCCGAAGCCAGATCGACTCGCAAAATCCGCTGACGGTCGCATCGACATTCACCTGGAAAGTGCCCTGAGCGCGGAGCGCGCCGCGACTTCAGCGGCGGTTGCTACAACTCCGTGCATGGGATACCTTTACGAGCCGAAGCGAGGACCGACTCTCCCTTCGGCTCGCTCGCTTTGTGATGGCCGGGTGTTCCGCCCTTTGCGTCGAGCCTCTTTCCGGCGGCGGTTCAATCGCGACGCTGTTCGCGGTGTCGCCTGCTGGCCCGCTCGCTATCCTCCGTGACGGAACCGAATGAGAATTCTGCCGGACTGGTTGAAAAACGGGTACCTGCGTGTCATCGATCCGGTCGCGAACTGGCTGGTCCGCCGTCGAGTTCATCCAAATACTATCACAGCTATCGGCACCGCCTGTTCGATTACGGGCGGCGTCATCTATGGGACGGGGCACATCTCTGTCGGTGGGTTCTTTCTTGGCCTCACCGCCCTTTTTGACGTCCTCGACGGCACGGTTGCTCGCCGTTCCAAACAAAGCTCCACCTTCGGCGCATTTCTCGACTCCACACTCGATCGGCTTGCCGACGGAGCCGTTCTCGGCGGGCTCGCTGTTTTTTATGCACTGAGTCCGGCGCACCGCAGTGTGCCGATGGTTGTCGTGTGTCTCGCTGGTATTATCGGTTCGTTCCTTACCTCGTACACGCGGGCACGCGCCGAGGCACTCGGCTTGGACGCGAAGGTAGGAATGCTGCAACGGCCTGAACGTGTCGTGCTCTTGTCGGTGCCGCAGGCATTCTTCGGTCTCGCGCTGCATGGCTGGGTGCTCGCGCTCATCATCATCTTTCTCACCGTGACGGCATGGATCACCGTGGTCCAGCGCGTCGCCTTCGTCTACAACCAAACCGCGCCGCATCTCGAGGCGGATACGCTACGATTCTCCGACGGCGAAAAGCCGCGTTGGCTGCGGCGTCGGCGGAGTGTGTCGCGCTCTCTACTGAAAGGAGATTGAGTACGTGCAGGCTTCGTCCAAAGGCCCGAAGAGCGCCGCATCCGGCGCTCGCTCTTCCATTCGTCCAGCGACCGGGAAGCTCGGCATCCTAACGCCGGGACTCGGCGCCGTGGCCACGACATTCATGGCCGGCGTCGAGAGTATTCGTCGCGGGCTGTCCAAGCCGATTGGATCGCTGACCCAGATGGCGACGATTCGCCTGGGTAAGCGAACCGAGAAGCGCGCACCGCTGATCAAGGAGTTCGTTCCGCTGGCGGAGCTGGACGATCTCGTTTTCGGCGCCTGGGATCCGATCGCCGACGACGCGCTGACAGCAGCATGCAAAGCGGGCGTTCTCGAGCAGCGCGATATCGAGCCGCTCGCGGATTTTCTGCGCGAGATCAAGCCGATGCCGGCGGTGTTCGACAATCGTTATGTCACTCGCATTCACGGCGAGAACGTGAAGCACGGCAAAACGAAGCGAGATCTCGCCGAGCAGCTTCGGCAGGACATTCGCGACTTCAAAACAAAGAATCGCCTCGACCGCGTGGTTGCGGTATGGTGCGCGTCTACGGAGACATACATCAAGTCGGGCCCGCAGCACGCGACGATCGAGCAGTTCGAGAAAGCGATGGAGAGCAACGACGACCTGATCGCGCCGTCGATGCTCTACGCGTGGGCGTGCATCATGGAGGGCGTGCCATACTGCAATGGAGCGCCGAATCTCGCCGTCGACACTCCGGCGCTGATGCAGCTCGCGATAGATCGTGGTGTCCCGATTTCAGGAAAGGATTTCAAGACGGGTCAGACGTGGATGAAGACCGTCATCGCGCCGGGTCTCAAGGCGCGCATGCTCGGACTCGCCGGATGGTACTCGACGAACATCCTCGGCAATCGGGATGGCGAGGTGCTGGACGACCCAGCGTCGTTCAAGACGAAAGAAGAGTCCAAGTTGAGCGTGCTGCACACGGTTCTGCAGCCGGAGATTTACCCCGATCTCTACAAGGATTTCTCCCACGTCGTGCGCATCAATTACTACCCGCCGCGCGGAGACAACAAGGAAGGCTGGGATAACATCGACATCTTCGGGTGGATGGGCTACCCGATGCAGATCAAGGTGAACTTCCTGTGCCGCGATTCGATTCTGGCGGCTCCCATCGTGCTCGATCTGGCGCTGTTCTCGGATTTCGCCCAACGCGCCGGGCTGAAGGGGATTCAGGAATGGTTAAGCTTCTATTACAAAAGCCCGATGGCCGCTCCCGCTCTCAAGCCAGAACACGATCTTTTCATCCAGCAGACGAAGCTCAAGAACACTCTGCGGCACCTCATGGGTGAGGAACAGATCACGCATCTGGGACTGGAGTACTACCAGTCGTAGACAGGGAGGAATCGCCATGGGCACGACTCGGCGGAGCTGGGTACGCGCGACTGCGATGACCGCTGTGGTCCTCGCGGCGTGCGTCGTCGCGAGCAGCTGCGATCGATCGGAAGCGAAGCAGCGTGAGCTGTACTATTTCACGAAGGACTACTCGTTCACGATCACGCCTTCCGAGGTGCAGCCGCACGCGCGCGACGACATCGTCTACAAGTTCTTCATTCGCGATCGCGACACGCGCGAGCCAATCCAGAATGGCGAAGGGCAGATCTACGCCAACAATCGGGATGGAGCGCGCACGTGGGACGGCTTCACCTACGGCCCCGAGGTCGGCACGTACTACGGGAAGCTCAACTACGTAGAGTCCGGTCTATGGGCCGTTGGTTTTCGCTTCCGTCGCGACTCGCTGCACCCGCTCGAGAAGCAAGAGTGGATGCAGGAGGTGCTCAACGAGAGACCAGACTCGGTGTCGAAGTGAGTCGGCTCGCGAGCCTAACGACAATCTGATGCGGCACTTCTATCGCAGCCATCGACCGCCGGCGGAGGTGCTGGGCGCCGCCGATGCCTTCTTTCCCGGCCTCGGTCTCGCGCAAACGGCCACCGCGCCTCGCGCGCGGACTTTTTCCGGCGCGCTCGGCGTGGCGCGGCTAACGGTGCGCGCCGAGGGCGGGCACTACACCTTCGTCGAGGTCGAGACCGACCAGATGGGGGAGAGCCGCATGGATCGCAACGTGAAGAAATTCTTCGTGTCCCTGCATCGCGCCGAGGATCCGAGCCACACGTTGGAAGCGTCGTACTGATGGCGACTCGCGTCCCGGCGGGCGGCAAGCGAGCGGCACGAGATGGCAAGCGGCACGAGACAACGTATCCAGCCGGCCTCACGCGCGAGCAGGTGCTCGAGCTGTACTACTGGATGCGTCTCACGCGCACGCTCGAGGAACGGCTCGTCGCGCTGTACCGGCAGACGAAGGTCGTGGGCGGCCTGTTTCGCTCGTTGGGCCAGGAGGCCGACGCGGTCGGGAGCGCATTCGCGCTGCGTCCGGAGGACGTGCTCTCGCCGTTGATTCGCAATCTCGGCTCGATGCTCGTCAAGGGCGCCACGCCAGTGGAGATCCTGCGACAATACATGGCGAAGGGTGACTCGCCGACGCGTGGGCGTGAGCTGAACATTCATTTCGGCGATACGGCGCGCGGTTATATCGGTCAGATCTCACCACTCGGTGACATGGTGCCGGTGATGGCCGGCGTAACGCTGAGCTTCAAGATGCGCGGCGAGAAGCGCGTTGGCCTCGTGTATGTGGGAGACGGCGCGACATCGACCGGTGCGTTTCACGAGGGGATCAACTTTGCCGCGGTGCAGCGCTGCCCGCTCGTGATCGTCGTCGAGAACAACGGCTATGCCTATTCGACGCCGACACGCAAGCAGACCCTCGCGAAACAGTTCGTCGACAAAGCGATCGGCTATGGCATTCCCGGCGAGCAGGCAGACGGCAACGACGTGATCGCCGCGTACGAAGTTACTAAACGCGCGGTTGACCGGGCTCGCGCCGGCGAAGGGGTGTCGCTCGTCGAGTTGATGACGTATCGTCGAAAGGGGCACGCCGAGCACGACAATCAGTCCTACGTGCCGGCAGGCGAAATCGACCGCTGGGCCAAGCAGAATGATCCGGTCGATCGTTATGTTGCCCGGCTGCGCGGCGAATTCGCTTTCTCCGACGCAGAGATTAGTGACGTGGACGAGCGAGTCCGCCGCGAGATCGATGACGCGACCGACGTCGCGGAGCATTCGGCAGCACCCGAGCCGCTGGACGCACTCGTCGGCATCTATGCGTCGCCGCCGGCTGAGCAACCGCTCTGGTTCCGGCGCGGGAAGCGGACAACCGTGGACTCGAGCGAGCGAGCGGAAGGCTGGGGTACCTTTCCGGCGTCGAATGGCGCTGCTTCCGAAGGCCGCGCCGCGCGCGAGAACGATTGATGACGGAAATCACCTACCTGGAAGCGATTCGTGAGGCGCTCTTCGAGGAGATGGAGCGCGACGACGACGTGTTCTGCCTCGGCGAAGACATCGCGGCGTACGGCGGCGCGTTCAAAGTTACTGAAGGGCTATCGCAGCGGTTCGGTGAACAACGCGTGATCGACACGCCGATCTCGGAGGTCGGCATCGTTGGCGCGGCGGCGGGCGCGGCGCATATGGGCATGCGCCCGGTGGTGGAGATGCAGTTCATCGACTTCATCGCGAACGCATACGACATGCTCACGAACTACGTCGCCACGGCGCGCTATCGAGCGAACCTGCCTTGTCCAATGGTTGTTCGCGGTCCGAGTGGCGGGTACGTGCGTGGGGGACCGTTTCATTCACAGAATCCCGAAGCGGGATTCATCCACACGCCTGGACTGAAGGTCGTCTATCCGTCGACGGCGGAGGACGCAAAGGGACTCCTCAAGTCGGCGATTCGCGACGAGGACTGCGTGCTGTTCTTCGAGCACAAGTATTTGTATCGCCGGATCAAAGGCACGATGCCGACGGGTGATCACACCGTCCCGATTGGGAAGGCGCGTCTCGCACGTGAAGGTCGCGATCTGTCGATCATCACGTATGCGGCGATGGTGTGGAAGGCGCTCGAGGCAGCCGATCAGCTGGAGAAGGAGGACGGCCTTTCGGTGGATGTCGTCGATCTTCGCACACTGAGTCCGCTGGACGACGAGGCGATCGAGGCGACGACCAGGAAGACGAACCGTGTCCTCGTCGTACACGAGGATACTCGGACCGGCGGCATCGCGGGCGAGATCGTCGCTCGCATCAACGAGAGCTGCTTCGCGTGGCTCGATGCGCCGGTGCTGCGCGTGACGGCCCATGACGTGCCTCTGCCATACGCGCCCCAGCTCGAGGACTTCGTTCTGCCGCAGACGAGCGATATCGTGACCGCGGCCCGCGCGCTCGCGGCGTACTAAAGTGTCCGAGCAGGAGACACAGCCGAGGCCGTGGGCTTATGTTGGTGTGGGATGTTTGACGGCCGGGGTTGGTTTGTTTGGCGGCGGCATGATCGCGGTACTGGTAGCGAAAATTGTCGGTGCTATTCGCGGGTGTGCGCCGGCTCCGGAGACAGGCGCGCCGTGCGGCTGGTCGACGTACTGGACGTGGGGAGCGTGGGCAGGGCTGCTATTGTTTCCGACAGTCGTTTTATGGCGGATGCGACGCGCGGAGAAGCGGCATTCGACGTCCAGCAACACTGAAACGGGGTGACAAGCGGTGGCTCGCGTAGATGTGGTGATGCCCCAGATGGGGGAATCGATCGCGGAGGGAACGCTCTCGCGCTGGCTGAAGAAGGTCGGCGACGAGATCAAGCGCGACGAACCGATCTTCGAGATCTCGACGGACAAGGTAGACGCGGAGATTCCGTCGCCGTCGAATGGTGTGCTCGCCGAGATTCTCGTCACGGAAGGGCAGACGGTGCCGGTGCAGACGGTGGTTGCGCGGCTCGAGACGGAGAAGGGGGCGGCGATCGGTGGCTCCGGTGGTGCGGCGCCCGCGACGAGCGTCGTCGGGCCGAAGGGGACCCCGGCCGGAGCCCCGGCGATGGCTGCGGGTGGAGGCGGCTCGGCGCCGCGTGCGGCAGCGGGGGGCCCCCCCGCTTCGCAACATAAGGCCGCTACGTCAGCACCCTCGCATCCTTCTCCCGCGCCCCGAACCGCTCCACCGCAGCCTAACGGCGGTAATTCTCTCGAGGAGCGCCTGCGCACCAAGTCCTCTCCGCTCGTACGAAAAATCGCTGCGGAACACGGTATCGAGTTGAGCGCCATGCAGGGCTCTGGCGTCGCGGGGCGTGTCACGAAGCGCGACATCCTCGAGTTCCTCGAATCCGGTGCCGCGGCCCCAGCGGCTGCCACGCGCCCCTCCGTGTACGCTCCGGCTGGCGTCGAACAACTCGGACCGCTGCCGGAGGCCTGGCCGGGCGACGTCGTCGAGTCGATGACACAGATCCGTCGCCTAACGAGTGACCACATGGTCGCGGCTCGTCGTACCGCCGCGCATGTCACTTCGTTCTTCGAGATCGATCTCACGCGAATCGCGCGACTGCGCGCGAAAGCACGTGCCGACTTCGAGGCGAAGACCGGCCAGAAGCTCACGTTCCTTCCGTTCATCATCAAGGTCGTCGTCGACGGATTGAAGCAGCATCCCGTACTCAACGCGGCCGTCGCAGGCACGAGCATCATCTACCGCAAGCAGTACAACATTGGAATTGCGGTCGCGCTCGATTGGGGCCTGATTGTACCCGTGATCAAGCGTGCTGAAGATCTGTCCATCACCGGACTCACTCGTCAGCTCAACGATCTCGCACAGCGAGCTCGCACGAAGCGCCTGCAGCCACAGGAAGTGCAGGGTGCGACCTTCTCCATCACGAACCCCGGTGTCTTCGGCTCGTTGATGGGCACACCGATCATTCCGCTCAACACGTCGGCGATCCTTGGTCTTGGCGCCATCGAGAAGCGGCCCAAGGTCCTCGCCGGCGCCGACGGCGAGGATACGATCGCGATTCGCACCTGCGCCTACTTCTCCCTGTCCTTCGACCATCGCATCGTAGACGGCGCCGACGCCGACAAATTCCTCGCGTTCCTCAAGCAGGGTCTCGAGAACTTCCCAGAAGCCGGAGTGGTCTGATCGACGATGGCCAGAGCGCTCAGTGTCCAACGCACGCTCGTGACGCCCGGAGATCGCGAGCGATTCTTCGAGCGGATGAAGCGGAAACACCAGCACTACACCCGTTCGAAGTGTCACTTCTGGGTCTTCGAAGAAGCGAGCCTGCCCGGCGCATTCCTCGAGTTCGTCGAAGCGCCTGACGAGGACACGCTGGCGCGAGCGCACGCGGCCGCGCCCGATCCGGCGCTCGATCCGGCTCGCATTTACCGCGAAGTGGAGCTGTCCTGACATGCCGACACGAACGATAGCCGCCGAAGGCCGGACCTGGCGCGTCATCCCATCGGGCCGCGTGACGCAATACGATCGCGATGAGTTTGCGCTCCTGTTCATCTCCAGCGACGGCCCGAATCGCACCGTGCGCGTGACACGGTACTCGCCGCAGGGTTCGCGGTCGCGCGAACAGTCGCTGGCCGAGTTGACTGACACCGACCTGCAACGATTGCTGTCGCAGTCTCAGCCCAGCGAGACGTCGCCCGAGGCGGACTACGCGCGTTGATCGATGACTGATACCGATTCGCCATTTGTCGATCTGCACACGCACTCGACGGCGTCGGACGGCGCGCGAGCCCCGCGCGACGTGGTGCGTGCCGCGCGCGCGCTGGAACTCGCCGCACTGGCGCTGACCGATCACGACACGGTCGACGGACTTGCCGAAGCGACGGATGAAGGCCGCCTCCAGGGAGTCCGGATCGTTCCAGGTATCGAGTTGAGTGCCGTCGAGGACGACAGCGAGACCCACATCCTCGGGTTGCATCTTCAGGAGGTGGGTCGGCTCGAGACGCAGCTCCGTGGTCTGCGAACGATGCGCCTAACGCGAGCCGAGCGTATCGTCTGCCGGCTGAACGAGCTCGGCGTGCGCGTCACGCTCGAGGATGTCCTGTCGCAGTCGGGTGGGGGGGCCGTCGGGCGGCCGCACATTGCCCGCGCGCTGGTCAACGATGGGTGGGCAACCGACCTGCGCGACGCCTTCGATCGCTATCTCGGCAACGGGCGGGCGGCGTTCGTCCCGAAAGACCGGTTATCGATCGGCGACGCGATTGCAATGATTCACGAGGCCGGAGGTCTCGCCGTTCTCGCGCACCCGGCCCAATTCGGTACGCGCAAACGAATCGAAGCCTTGGTTGCGCTGGGGCTGGATGGTGTGGAGGTGCGTCATCCGAGTCACAATGCCGAAGACGTTGCGCGGCTTTCGGCGCTCGTCGAGCATTTCCGGCTCGTCGCGAGCGGCGGGTCGGATTGGCATGGCGTGACCGAAGGCGGCCGCACGTTAGGTATGATGCGCGTGCCGTTCGCCTGGCTCGAGCGGCAGGATCAGGTCATTGCCGCTCGCCGTTCGCATCGTGGCGGCGATCACGAAGCGTACGTAGCCTAACGACTGCCGGCGGAGCTGGGGCATCGCTCACGGGGGAGACTGAGGTGGAGCTTCGCGGTCGAGTCGCGCTGGTGACGGGAGCCGGCAGGCGTGTCGGCCGGGCGCTCGCGGTCGGACTCGGCGGCCAGGGCATGACCGTCGCCGCGCATTATCACGCGAGCGATGCCGGCGCACGGGAGACTGCCGAGCTCATTCGCCAGGCTGGTGGGGCAGCGTGGCTCGTCTCCGCTGACCTAACGAGTGGCGATGCGCCCGCAGAGCTCGTTCGCCGGGTGACCACCGAGCTCGGTGGCCTGGATGTGCTCATCAACTCATCGGCCGTCATGGAGCGTACGCCGCTCGGCGAGGTTACGGCGGCTCGATGGGACGCAATGATGGCGCTGAATCTGCGCGCGCCATTTCTCCTCGCGCAGGCTGCGGCGCCTCATCTTGCGAAATCGCACGGCGCCATCGTCAACATCGCCGATCTCGCCGCGTTCGAGACCTGGCCGGCGTACATTCCGCACGGCATCTCGAAGTCGGGGATCGTCTACATGACGCGTGCGCTCGCGCGCACGCTCGCGCCTAACGTCCGTGTCAACGGCGTTGCGCCCGGTGCGGTGTTGCTTCCGGACGGATGGACGGAGGACGACGCGGCGAAGCTCCGCGAATCGACACCCCTCGCGCGGCTCGGATCGCCGGATGATGTCGTCTCGGCCGTCTTGTATTTGCTCGGCGCCGACTATGTCACGGGTGAGACATTGATCGTCGACGGTGGTCGCCATGTCCGAAAGTGATCGTCCGCTCCGCTTTGGGACGATCGTCGTCGTCGGCGGCGGGTGCTACGGCAGTTACTACGTGCGACAGCTACGTCGCGCCGCCTCGGCCGGCGCGGTGACGTGGACACGCGTGCTGGTCGTCGATCAGAATCGCGATTGCGCACTCGTTGCCGATGGGAACGCGCGCGTCGGTGAGCTCTCTTCGGATCGCGTCGACGTCGTCGTCGACGATTGGCGCGCGTTCTTCAAGGGATACCTCGACGATGCCGCGGCGCATCCCGACACGACGCCCGATGACGCGATCGTTCCATCGCCACTGATGCCGCATCTGATGTTCGAGTGGATTCTGGGTCGAGCCCGCGAGCGTTGGCCCGGACGCGACGTCGTCACAGCGCCGCTCGAGAGCGCGCCCGACGTCCCCTGGCAACGCGCGACGCCGGCGGGTCCTCATTACGTGAGCTTCGCCGAGTGGATCTGTCCGATCAATTGCATCGAGCCGGCAACGTGTCCTCACACGCGAGCGGCGCGGACGTGGAGTCTGCCTGTCGCGGCGCGCGCGTATGTCGGTGGCGAGCAGGGTCGAGGTCGTGCGCTTGCCGGACCCGTGATATTCCATTGTACGCACCGCGCGTATGGCGTCGGGATGTTCGACACGCGTGAGGTGCTCGCGGGCGACAATTTTGTACGGTCGCTCGCGGAAAAGAATGCAGCGGAGGTTCTCGTCGGCACGATGTCGCATTGCCACGGCGCGTTCGAGCGCCTCGTCATCGGGCCACCGACAGGATCGGAGGCGGGGCCGGATCGCGCGTCGCGGTTTCGCGAGCACGCTGCCTAGGTGAGATTACGGGCCATGGGAAAAAGCTTTACATACGACGTCGTGATCATCGGTGCGGGACCCGCGGGCATGTGTGCCGCGCTTTACGCGGGTCGCTCGATGCTGAGTGCGGTCGTGCTCGAGCGAGGATTCCCTGGGGGAGAGCTTCTCAACACAGAGCTCGTCGAGGATTATCCGGGATTCGAGCGTGTTCTCGGTCACGAGCTGGCGGAGAAGTTTCACACGCACGCCGCGAAGTTCGGCGCCGAGTTCAAGAATGGCATTCACGTCACATCGGTGCGGAAGGGCGAGGACGGGCTGTTCGATTCGGAAACGAGCGACGGAGATGTTTATCGCTCGCCCGCAGTCATCGTGACTGCAGGTGGAACTCCCGTAAAGCTCGGAATTCCGGGGGAGCTCGAGTACGCGGGGAAGGGCGTGTCGTACTGTGCAATCTGTGACGGCGCATTCTTCAAGAAGCAGACGATCGCCGTGATTGGTGGCGGCGATGCGGCGACCGAGGAGGCGGATTTCCTCACGAGATATGCGGACAAGGTGTATTTGATTCATCGTCGCGATACGCTGCGCTCTTCGAAGATTCTGCAACAGCGCCTGTTCGAGAACCCGAAGATCGAAGTCATCTGGAACACGGTGGTGGATCGCATCGAGGGAGACGATCAGGGGCTCGTGCGCATGCTCAGGTTGCGGAACCTGAACACCTATGAGGAGCGAGATCTCGCGTCGACCGGCGTCTTCATCTTCGTCGGATTCCGTCCGAACACCGGAATCATCGCCGATCACGTTCGACACGACGCGATGGGATACCTGCTCACCGACGTCAACATGGAGACCTCGATCCCTGGTCTCTTCGCCGCAGGCGATCTGCGATCTCAACTCACGCGCCAGGTAACGACCGCCGTCGGCGATGCGACGACCGCCGCGATTGCGGTTGAGAAATATCTCAAGGGACGAAGCAACGGCGGACCCGAGATCACCGGGACCGGAGGCTACTCGGCGTGAAGATCGATTGGCGTACGGTCGGCGCATTTCAGGAGAACAGCTATCTCGTCGTCGATCCGGCGACGCAACGCGCCGTCCTGGTGGATCCCGGTGCCGAGGGCGAGCAGCTCGTCCATATGGTGCGCGCCTCCGAAGGCATCCTGGATGCCATCTGGTTAACGCATGCTCACATCGACCACATTGGCGCAATCGCGGCGGTGAAGCGTGTGTGGGATGTTCCGATCTACATGCATCCGGCGGACAAGCCACTGTATGATCGCGCCGCCATGCAGGCGGCGGCCTACGGCCTGCCATTCGAGCAACCACCGGATCCGGATCATGAGCTGGCGGAGGGCGATGTTCTCAGTGTCGGGGCACTGCAGTTCGATGTGTTTCATGTGCCCGGTCACGCTCCGGGACATGTCGCATTCATTTGCGGAGGTCACATGCTCGGCGGAGATCTGCTCTTCGCCGGGTCGATCGGCCGAACCGACTTGCCGCTTGCCGATCCGGACCGAATGGTCGAATCGCTCGAGCGGGTCGCGACGCTGCCTGACGAGACAGTGGTCTATCCCGGTCATGGACCAACAACGTCGATCGGCCGCGAGCGAGCGACGAATCCGTTCCTCACCGGTGTCGTCAGGGTCGTTAGGCGATGACCGGTCGCGGCGTACCCATCACCGAGGCGGTGCTGCTCGCCTTCTGGATCGGCGCCGCGCTGCTCTTCGCGCTTGTCGTCGCACCAGCGGCGTTCGCGGTGTTGCCGACGCGCACGCTCGCCGGTGCCCTCGTCGGTCGTGTTCTCCCCGCGATCTTCTATGGCGGCGTCGTCATTGGCTCCGTGGTCGTCATTCTCGATGTCATCGGCCGCAGTGGGTCGTGGGGACGCACTGCGGCGGCCGCCGTTTCAGCCTTGGCGTGCGCGGTCGCACAGTTGATTGTGGGTACGCGCATCGAGCGCCTCCGCTCCGCGATCGGCGGACCGTTGGATGCGCTTGCGATGGATGACCCCCGTCGTATTGCGTTCGGTAAGCTGCATGCGATCAGCGTCGGCTGGCTTGGAATCGCTCTGCTCGCTGCCGTCGTCGCGCTCGCGCTCGCCGTTCGCGCGCTCCCAGCCAGGGAATGAGTATTTGTTCAATTCATGACGCCCAACATGACGTTCTTTGTCGTCGAACCAACCATTCCATGACCGTAAAGACTCGCACCGAAAAGGACCCCCTCGGCCCACTCGAGGTTCCAGCCGACGCACTCTACGGCGTGCAGACCCTCCGCGCCGTTCAGAATTTTCCGATCAGCGGACTGCGACCGCTTCCTCCGTTTGTGATTGCGCAGGTATGGATCAAGAAGGCCGCCGCGTTGACGCACAAGGAAACGGGCCGCCTCGAAGCGCGACTGGCCGATGCGATCGTCAGCGCCGCTGATGAAGTGCTGGCCGGCCAGCACATGGATCAATTCGTCGTCGATCCCTATCAGGCGGGCGCGGGCACATCGCACAACATGAACGTGAACGAGGTGCTCGCCAATCGAGCAAATGAGCTGCTCGGCGGCAAGCGCGGCGAGTATAAGCCCGTGCACCCTAACGATCACGTGAACATGGCGCAAAGCACGAACGACACCATTCCGACGAACATTCGTCTGGCGTGTCTGTCGCAGCTCGACCCGCTGCTCGCGGCTTTCGAGGCGCTGCGCAATACGCTCGCGGCCAAAGGACGCGAGTTCGATGACATCGTGAAGGCGGGACGTACGCACCTGCAGGATGCGATGCCAATCCGGCTTGGCCAGGAGTTCACCGCCTACGCGGGCTCGATTGAGCGCGGCATCCGACGCGTGAAGGAAGCGGCGGACTATCTCCGAGATCTCGGGATTGGCGGGAGCGCGGTGGGCACGGGCGTAACGGTCGAGCCGCAATATCCGGAGCTGATGGTCAAGAACCTGAAACGCATAACGGGGCTCGACCTTCGCGTTGGACGTGATCGTGTGCAGCTCATGCAGAGCATGGGTGATGTCGCGGCGTTCAGCTCGGCGTTGAAAGTATTGGCTGTCGATCTCAGCAAGATCGCGAGCGATCTCCGGCTCATGGCGATGGGTCCGCGGACCGGCATCGATGAGATCAAACTCCCCGCCGTTCAGCCGGGATCGTCGATCATGCCGGGGAAAGTGAACCCGTCGATTCCGGAGATGGTAAATCAGGTGTGCTTTCAGGTGTTCGGGCTCGACACGACGGTGACGGTCGCTGCGGAACACGGGCAGCTGGAGCTCAACGTGATGATGCCTGTCATTGCGTTCAACGTGTTGTTGGCGATGCGGATTCTCACCGAGGCCGTCAAGGTGCTCGACGAGCGCTGCGTGAAAGGCATCGAGGCGAATCGCGAAATGTGCGCATACTGGGTTGAGCGGTCCGCTGCGCTCGCGACCGCGCTCGCGCCGCAGATCGGCTATGCCATGGCAGCGGAATTGAGCAAGAAATCGGTGAAGGAGAACATTCTCATTCGCGACCTCGTCAAGCGTGAACATGTGCTTCCGGACGATCAGATTGACGAAGTGCTCGACCTCCGCAAAATGACGGAAATCGGTGTTCCCGGCGGAGCGCACGGTGCCGTCGCGGCGGGATGACTGTCGGCGAGCCGAGCGACTCCAAGTGAACTGCTTGGCCTCGAGCCCAAGCGAGAAGCTGAGCTTGTCGCCCTTGTGAGTTTCTGACGCGGGCCATAAAGTCCAACTGTGCGCATTACTACCCTGGCCGAGTACGGCGTGATCTGCGCGCTGCATCTCGCGAGACGGGTCGCGGAAGGGCCGATCACCGGCCGCGAGATCGCTGCGCGCGAACGGCTGCCTGTCGACTACGTCGAGCAGATTCTGTTACGTCTGCGCCGCGCCGAAATCGTGCGCAGCACGCGAGGTGCGCGGGGCGGTTACGCGCTGGCGCATGATGCGGAAAAGATCTCGATCCGCGCCGTGATCGCGGCGTCCGAAACGACGACCTTCGATCTGCATTGTGTCTCGCATCCCGTTGAAGAGGAGCGGTGCTCGGCGTCCCATGCATGCAGCATTCGTCCCGTGTGGCAGTTGCTGCAGCAGAAGATCGACGACGTGCTGGAAGGCATTCGCCTCTCGGATCTCCTGCACGAGGAAAGTCAGGTGCGTGTACTCGTTGGATTGCCGGAGCGAGCCCTCTCGGACGCACCGGAACTTCCTCGGGGCCGTCACGCATTGCCCGTGCTTGGCGGCTAAGCTGCCACGCCTCACATAAAGCTTCTCGCGATGACGTTGTTCGGGCGGTGGCGCAGTGAGCGGGAGTTCGAGCGCAAAGCCGAGCGGTTTGTGGAGCGCGTGCTTGCGGAGCCGGCTGACGAGGACGTGCGCTGGCTCGCGCAGTCGGCGACACACGGTGACACCGACCACGCGCGCTGGGAGCTTCGATACGCACGTCGCGCGCTGGGCCTCCTCACCGCCGAACGCGACGCCCTCGACGACAGAACGGGATCCCTTGTTGCTCGCGCGCTCGCGGCAGCGACAGTGCGCGATCCCCAGGTTGCCGCCGAGATGCAGGAAATTGCGGAGCGCCAGTTCAACGCGCGCCTGAGCGCGTATCGCGATGCACTCGCGACACGAACCAGCGCGGCGACGACAGCGCGGCTTGGACAAACACTTTTCGCCTTCGCGGGCGGCTCGTTTCGTCAGGTCGACGAACCCATCTTGCGCGGCGGCGACTTGCTCGGTCGCTACCTCAGTGAAGCGAACGCCAGTCTTCGCGACATATTCGGCAAGGCGTCGCTCCCGGAGGACGTGCCGCCGTCGGCGCTGGTCGGGAAGCAGGGTACGTGAACGCAGAAGGCGCGATCGTCGAGCGACCGCGCCGCCATGCTGACAGTGCCGAAGGGGGGACTCGAACCCCCACGGGCATACGCCCACTGCGCCCTGAACGCAGCGCGTCTACCAATTCCACCACTTCGGCGAAGTCTCGAAGACTACATCGCTTGCGTGGCTCGGTCAACGCGACGCGTGTTGCTCGTGATTCGCACGTCGTCTAATTTGCGGCGACTGTTAGCCGCCTAAGCACTCGCCACCTCGAATGGCCAAGGACTCGGAGCGCCCGACCGACAAGATCTCGATCGCGCGCAATAAGCGCGCGCGATTCGATTATGAGATCCTGGACAGCTGGGAGGCAGGAATCGTCCTGACGGGGACCGAGGTCAAGTCGCTGCGCGATGGCAAGGCGAATATCGGCGACGCATATGGCGTCGTGCGCGACGGTGAGATTTTCCTCATCAACATGCACATCGCGCCCTACGAACGCGGCGGCTACGCCAACCACGAAGCGGAGCGCACACGGAAGCTGTTGCTCCATCGCAAGGAAATCCGTCGTCTCATTGGCGCGGTGGAGCGTGAGGGTCTGACGCTCATTCCGCTCGAGCTGTACTTCCGCAAGGGAGTCGCGAAGGTGAATCTGGCGTTGGGGAAGGGAAAGAAGCTGCACGACAAGCGCGAGACCACGCGTCGCCGTGACGCGGAGCGCGAAATGGCGCGGGCCATGCGATCTCGTTGAGGCGATGCTAATTCCGCTGCTGGTGGCGCTGCAGGTGACGGTTGCAGGCGCGAACGCCACGAGCATTACGGTTCGCGCGGCGAGCGCATCGCAACGCGTCCCGCTCGTTGCCGACGCGGGTGTACCGATGTTGCGCCCCCAAGCACTCGCGCCCCTCCTTGCCATCTCTGTCGCGCCCGATGCGCCAGGCCATTATCGGCTCACGGTCGCGGGAGTTGTGTTCGGCGTGGAAGTCGGCGTTCCGTCGGCGAGCGTTGGCGGGCAGGTACAGCCTCTCGCCGCGGCGCCAATCGAACGAGATCATCAACTGCTCATTCCGCTGCAAATGGTGTCGGACGTTTTGCCGACATACGTCAACAATCTTCGCTGGGACGCGTCCGCCCGGCAGCTCGTGATCTTCACGCAGGTCTCGACGCCAAAGCCGCAACCGAGGCTCGTCGTCGTCGACGCGGGCCATGGCGGTCCGGACAACGGCATGACCGGACCGCTGGGCGCGCCGATTAGCATTTACGAAAAGGACGTCACGCTCTCCGTCGCGAAGAAGCTTGGCGTTCAGCTCAAGTCGCGTGGACTGCGCGTTCTCTACACACGAACGACGGATACGCTCATCGCCCTCTCCGATCGCGGACGCATCGCCAATCAGGCGAATGGCAATCTGTTCATCTCCGTTCACGTGAACGCGGCGAGCATGGACTGGAGGGATCCCGCCGCCGGGCGCGGATTCGAGACGTACTTCCTCGCCGAGGCGAAGACCGAGGATGCTCGCCGCGTGGAGGCTATGGAGAACCAGTCGGTTCGTTTCGAGACCGACGCGAAGGTGTCCAAAGACGACGCGCTCGGCTACATCCTCAGCGACATGAAGCAGAACGAGCATCTACGCGAGTCGTCGGAACTGGCGGAGCTCGTACAGAAGCACCTCGCGTCGATCCATCCCGGGCCGAACCGCGGCGTCAAGCAGGCGGGCTTCCGCGTGCTCGTCACTGCCTTCATGCCCGCCGTGCTCGTCGAGATCGGCTTCGGCACGAACAGGAGCGAGGCCGCGTACCTCAACGATCCGCGGAATCAAACGATGATCGCGATCGCGATTGCCGACGCCGCCGTCGAGTATCTCCGCGACTATGAACGCCGCGTGAGTGGAGGAGAGGGGCGTGACGAGCGCTGAGCCACTCTCGATCACCGTCGCCAATCTCGACTTTCAAAATCCGATTGTCCTCGCGTCCGGCACGGCGGGCTACGGCCTCGAGCTCGCCGACGTGATGGATCTCGAGCACGTTGGCGGCCTGACGACGAAGGCCGTCTCGATCGAACCGCGCGGCGGCAATCCCGCACCACGCGTCGCCGAATTGGATGAGGGAATGCTGAATTCGGTCGGGCTCGCGAATCCGGGACTGGAACGCGTGAAGACCACGTACGTGCCGTGGCTGGCCTCGCACCTGACCCGAACGCGTAAGCTCGTCAACGTCGTCGGGAACTCGATCGAGGACTATGCGCGCGTCGTCGCCGAGCTCGACGCATGCGCCGCCACCGCCGGGGCGCGCGCAATCGACGCGTTCGAGCTGAACGTCAGTTGCCCGAACGTGAAAGCCGGCGGCATGGAATTCGGCGCCGATGCGGAATCGCTTCAGCGCCTCGTGCGCATGGCGCGCGGCGAGACGAAACGACCGCTCTTCGTCAAGCTCTCACCGGCTCTGCCCGACATTGCGCGGACGGCGAAGACAGCGATCGATGCCGGCGCAGATGGCCTAACGCTGGTGAATACGCTGCCTGGTCTGGCGATCGACATCGAGCGGAGACGACCGATGCTCGGCTTCGGCTCCGGTGGCCTGAGCGGTCCCGGACTCCTCCCGGTGGGCGTCCTCGCCACGTGGCGAGTGAGCCGTGCGGTGAATGCACCGATTATCGGTATCGGCGGCGTGAGCTCGGCGAATAACGCGCTGCAATACATGATGGCGGGCGCATCGCTCGTGGGCGTTGGAACGGCGGCGATGCGCAACCCCCGCCTTCCGGCGCGAATCATTAAAGATCTCGATCGATGGTGCTCGCGTCACGGCGTTCGCTCGCTGTCGGAGATCGTCGGCACTCTCGAATGGACGGCCGCGTGAGCACGATACCAATTGTCGCGCTCGACGTCGCGACGCAGGAAGCGGCGCTCGCCCTCGTCGACCAGCTGGGAGAGGCGTGTCGCTTTTACAAGATTGGCGCCGAGCTCTTCACGGCGTGCGGACCAGCGGTGGTTCGCGAAGTTGAATCGCGCGGCGCGGAGGTTTTTCTCGATCTCAAGTATCACGATATCCCGAACACTGTCGCGGGGGCCGTTCGCCGGGCCGCCGACATCGGGGTTCGTCTCCTAACGGTGCACGCGTCAGGCGGACTCGAGATGATGCGCGCCGCCGTCATCGCGGCGGGCAACGCCGAGCGCTGCGGCGTGCTGGCGGTGACGCTTCTGACGTCGCTCGAGGGGGCGGCGGTGGGCGCGATCTGGGGTCGCGGCGCACCGCTGGATGTCTCACACGAAGTGACTCGTCTTGCCGAGCTCGCGCGTGAGGCGGGTACTGCCGGCGTCGTCTGCAGCGGACGCGAGGCAGCCGCCGTGAAGCGACGCTTTGGGTCCGCGCTCTCGGTCCTTATCCCTGGCATTCGCATGGAGGGTGGTGCTCGCCACGATCAGTCGCGGATCTCGACTCCGGCTGATGCAGTTGCAGCGGGTGCGGACTATGTCGTCGTCGGCCGTGCGGTGACTGCCGCGACGGATCGTCGCGCGGCGATGCGAGAGATGGTGGCGCAGCTCGGCTAGTTACGGGCCTGGTGCTCACTTGCGTGAAGTTGGTGTGCCGGATACTCTTAGGGTCTGGCCGGAACCGTCTTTTTTCGTTACACCGTCACATTGTGGAGCGCCTGTGAAAGTCCGTACAAGCGTGAAGCCGATTTGCGAACACTGCAAAGTGGTCAAGCGCAACGGCGTCACTCGCATCATCTGCAAGCGCAATCCCAAGCACAAGCAGCGTCAAGGCTGATCATGGCTCGTATATCTGGCGTCGATCTCCCACGTGAGAAGAAGGTCGAGATCGGTCTTTCCTACATTTACGGCATCGGTCGTCGGAACGCCGTCGACATTCTCCGCAAGGCGGGCATCGACGCGTCGCTGCGCATTCGCGATCTCACTGACGCGGACGTGAACAAGCTCCGTCAGGTGATCGAGCGGGATTACAAAGTCGAAGGCGCGCTGCGCACCGAAGTCGCGATGAACATCAAACGTCTGATGGACATCGGTTCGTACCGAGGCATTCGCCATCGTCGCGGCCTGCCGGTACGCGGTCAGCGCACGCATACGAACGCGCGAACGAAGAAGGGACCACGCCGCGCGATTGCCGGCAAGAAAAAGGTGACGAAGTAGTCTATGGCAACTGGAAAAAAGGCAAAGCGAGTAGTCGAAGCCGAAGGTATCGCGCACATCAGCGCGACGTTCAACAACACGACGGTCACGATCACCGATAGCCATGGCAACGCCGTGGCGTGGGGCTCGTCAGGCAAGGCCGGCTTCAAGGGATCGAAGAAGAGCACGCCGTTCGCCGCCACCGTGGCTGCCGAGCAGTGTGCGCGCGAAGCGCTGGGCCTTGGTGTGAAGCGGGTCCACGTTCGCGTTCAGGGACCCGGCAGCGGTCGCGAGTCGGCGATTCAGGCGCTCGCGTCGGCCGGTCTTCAAGTCAAGTCCATCAAGGATGTGACGCCGATTCCGCATAACGGCTGCCGTCCACCAAAGCGTCGGAGAGTGTAAGTCATGGGCCGTTATGTTGGGCCGAGCTGCAGGCAGTGTCGGCGCGAAGGAACGAAGCTCTTTCTCAAGGGCACCAAGTGCTTCACCGAGAAGTGCCCGGTGGAACGCCGTCCCTATGCGCCGGGACAGCACGGTCAGAGTACCGCGCGTCGCCGCAAGTCGTCCGAGTACTCGAAGCAGCTCCGCGAGAAACAGAAGATCAAGCGCATCTATGGCGTGAGTGAAGCGCAGTTTCATAACACGTTCGAGAGCGTGACGACGCTGCCGGGCATCACCGGTCACAATCTCCTCGCGGCGCTCGAGAGTCGCCTCGACAACATGGTGTATCGTCTTGGCTTCGCAGCCAGCCGTAAGGCGGCGCGTCAGCTGATCCGGCATCGCCACGTCGAGGTGAATCAGCGCGCAGTCGACATCCCGAGCTATCAGGTACAGCCCGGTGAGGAGATTCGCGTGCGTCAGAAGTCGCGCGAGATCGTCGCGGTGCAGGCGTCGATGGATCAGGCGTCGCGAGGCGCTCCGTTGTCGTGGCTCGCCGTCGACCGCGAAAGCTTCAGCGGCCGCATGCTCGAGCGCCCGTCGCGCCCGAACATTCCGATCGCCGCGCAAGAGCAGTTGGTAGTCGAGTTGTATTCGAAGTAGCAGAGGGTTGTGGGCTGAGAGCAGAGCGTAAATTCCTACCCTCTGCACACAACACTCCACCCTCTGCCAATTCGGTCGGAGCCTTAACCTCCATTCGAGCCTGCCGCGCGTTAGGGGCGGGGCAGGGCGATGCCGGGCGTAGCCCGGTATGACCATGAGGAGCATTTACTAATGGCAACCACGATCGATCTCCGAGGGCTCGTTCGCCCCGCGCTCGTCGAAGCGAGTAAGCGTGAAGATAATCCGAACGTCGCCGAGTTCAGGCTTCAACCGCTCGAGCGTGGCTTCGGCCACACGCTCGGGAACGCAATGCGGCGAATGCTCTTGTCGTCGTTGCGCGGCGCCGCCGTCTGGGGCTTTCGTATCGACGGTGTCGTCCACGAGCACCAGACCATTCCTGGTGTCGTCGAGGACGTGCACCAGATCATCGGCAATCTGAAAACGCTGACGTTGACGCTTGCCGAAGACGTCGAGGAGACCGTCCTGCGCATCGCGAAGGGCGAAGCCGGGCCCGTCACCGCTTCTGACATCGTGTCGTCGTCTGGCGCGCGAATCGTCGATGGCGGTCACCATCTCTTCACGCTGCAGGACGATCGCGACATCAACGTCGACCTGTACGTCAACAAGGGACGCGGCTACATCGAGGCGGATCAGCATCCGATCGACCGCGGTCTCCCGGTCGACCTCGTTCGCATCGACTCGATCTACAATCCGGTGCGCCGCGCCAACTTCACCGTCGCCGAGACGCGAGTCGGCCAACGCACCGACTACGATCGTTTGACGCTGACGGTCGAGACCAACGGCACGATCTCGCCCGAAGAGGCGGTGAGCTACGCGGCTGCGCTCGCACAAACGCACTTCCAGTACTTCGTGGAATTTGGCTCGCATTCGTCGGCGCCGTTGGGGCAGGCGAACGAGTCGATGAGCGGCGACGCAGCGCGGCTCGCGCAGTTGCTCCGCACGCCGATCGACGACCTCGAGCTCTCCGTTCGCTCGGTGAACTCGTTGAAGAACTCGAACATCCGGACCCTCGGTGATCTCGTTCGCCAAACGGAGAGTCAGATTCTGCAGGTCAAGAATTTCGGAAAGAAGTCGCTGCAGGAGATCGCCGATCTCCTCGAGCGCGAGGGATTGAACTTCGGCATGCGGTACGAGGAAAATGGTGAAGGCGTGCGCGTTCTCGATTGGGGAACGCCCGCCAGCCGAGCCGCCGCGGCCGCGCCTGACGATATGGAGGAGTGACGGATGCGGCACCGTAAAGCAGGGCGACAGCTTCGCCGAACCAGTGAGCAGAAGCTCGCGCTCATGCGCAATCTCGCGACGTCGCTCATCGAGCACGGGGCGATCGAGACAACGGAAGCGAAGGCGAAAGAGCTGCGTCCGTTCGTTGAGAAGCTGATTACGAAAGCCAAGACGGGGACGCTGCACTCGCGCCGCCTCGCGGTGCGCCACATCCACAAGCGCGCGGCGGCCGACAAGCTGTTCCAGGAGATCGGTCCGAAGTACGCCACGCGGAAGGGTGGGTATACGCGGATCCTGAAGATGGGTCACCGCAAGGGTGACGGCGCCGATATGGCGCGAATCGAATTGATCGAGGGCTGACCGATGGCGATCGATAGAAGCAAGTGTTACTCGTGCGGCAAGGGCGTTGCGTTCGGCAACAACCGCTCCCACGCGAACAACGCCACGCGTCGCACCTGGAAACCCAATCTCCAAGTGGCTCGTGTGCTCGACGAGAACGGAAAGACGATCAAGGTGAAGGTGTGCACGCGCTGCCTGGCGGCGGGGAAGATCAAACGCGCGCCGCGAGGCGTCGCCGCGGCGTGACGACGCGTTCTGCCGACGGCGAGAAGCAGGGGGAGCTTTCGAGAAGCTCCCCTTTTTTCTGACCATCAGAGAATGCCTACCGCAATCATTACCGGCATCACCGGCCAGGACGGCTCCTATCTCGCCGAGTTGCTGCTCGAGAAGGGATATAAAGTCGTCGGCATCGTGCGTCGCAGCTCCACGACACCGTACGAGCGCATTAGCCACCTCGTCGATCGGGTCGAGCTCGTTTCCGCCGATCTGCTCGATCAGACGTCGCTCACGGATGTCGTCACGGACTACGGCCCGGACGAGATCTACAACCTCGCTGCGCAGAGCTTCGTCCAGACTTCCTGGACCCAACCCGTGCTCACCGGCGAGTTCACGGCGCTCGGCGTCACGCGGATGCTCGAGGCAATGAAGAAGGCCGCGCCTAACGCGCGCTTCTACCAGGCCAGCTCGAGCGAGATGTTCGGCAAAGTGCACGAGTCGCCGCAGCGCGAGTCGACGCCGTTCTATCCGCGCAGCCCGTACGGCGTGGCGAAAGTCTACGGCCACTGGATCACGGTGAATTACCGTGAGAGCTTTGCGCTCTACGCGGTGTCGGGGATCCTCTTCAATCACGAGAGTCCGCGACGCGGACTGGAGTTCGTCACGCGCAAGGTCACGGACGGTGCCGCTCGCATCAAGCTCGGGCTCGCGCGTGAGCTGCGGCTCGGCAACCTCGAGGCACGTCGCGATTGGGGCTTCGCTGGTGACTACGTGCGCGCGATGTGGCTGATGCTTCAGCAGGACACGCCTGACGACTACGTCGTCGGAACGGGCCGCACCTGCTCGGTGCGGCAGCTCTGTGAGGCCGCCTTCGGTTGCGTTGGTCTCGATTACCGCGAGTTCGTCGTGCAGGACGAGCGGTACTTCCGCCCGGCGGAGGTGGACTTGCTCGTCGCCGATGCGACGAAAGCCCAGCAGACACTCGGCTGGGCGCCCAACGTGACGTTCGAGCAGCTCATTCAGATGATGGTCGATGCCGATTTGCGCCGGCACACGGCTTCTTCCGCCAACGCTCGGTGAACGGCCCGGCGCCACGCGCGTTCGTCACCGGTGGGACCGGATTCGTCGGGCAGTGGTTGTGCCGCGCGATGCTCGCCGAGGGGTGGAACGTCGTCGCCCTCGGCCTGCACCCGCCGGCGCAGGGCATCTTGTCGCCTAACGAGCACGGCGCAGTCCAGTGGATCCACGGTGACATTCGCGATGCCGAGAGCGTACATCGCGCGCTCGATGACTCGCTGCCGGATCTGATCTTCCACCTCGCGGGGGTCAGCTTCATTCCGGAAGCCCGCGACGCGCCCGCAACGGCGTATGACGTGAACGTCCTCGGCGCCGTGAGGCTACTGGCCGAGGTAGCGCGAAGGCGCGCGGCAGGCGCGATCGATCCGGTCGTGCTCGTCATCGGAAGCGCCACGCAGTACGGTCGTCACGATGCGGCCGACATACCTCTCGCGGAGGAGGCAGAGCAGCGTCCGAACGACGTGTACGCGGCGTCGAAGGCGGCGCAGGAAGTTGCCGCCAGGCAATATCACCGCGGTGAGGCGCTGAAGGTCATCTGCACTCGTAGCTTCAATCATTCGGGCGCCGGCCATCCGGAGCACTTCCTGTTGCCTGCACTCGTTCGCCGTGCCCTTGCGCTGAGGACTGCTGCCCAGCCCGAACTTCGTCTCGGGAACCAGGAGTCGGTGCGGGACTATCTTCACGTCGCCGACGTTGTCCAAGCCTATCTATTGCTCGCACAGCGCGGGGAGCCCGGTGAGGTCTACAACGTATGCAGCGGCGAGGGCGTGAGCGCGCGAGAGCTGGCAACTGAAGTCTTGCTGCGAGTCGGCACGACCGCCGAGATTACGACCGATCCCGCGCTCGTGCGCGGTGTCGACGTGCCGGTGCTCGTCGGCTCACCCGCCAAGCTGCAGCGCGCCACCGGCTGGCGGCCGACGCACACGCGGCCCGATATCATCGACGATCTGATTCATGCCGCGACGAGCTGATCTCAAACGCATACTGGTCATCGGCTCCGGTCCGATCATCATCGGACAGGCAGCGGAATTCGACTATTCGGGAACGCAAGCGACCAAAGCCCTGAAGGAAGAAGGGTATGAGGTCATTCTGATCAACTCGAATCCGGCGACGATCATGACGGATCCGGAGTTCGCGGATCAGACCTACATCGAGCCGGTGACGCCGGAATACGTCGAGCTGATCCTCGAGCGCGAGAAGCCCGACGCGATCCTTCCGACGATGGGTGGCCAAACGGCCCTCAACGTTGCGATGGCGTTGGCGCAGTCGGGCGCACTCGAGCGGCACGGCGTGGAATTGATCGGTGCCAAGGAGCGGGCGATCGCCATCGCCGAGGATCGGAAGCGCTTCGCCGAAGCGATGCAGAGGATCGGTCTCAAGATCGCGCCAGGCGGTATCGCGACGAGCCTCGACGAGGCGACGTCGATCGTCGAGCGCACGGACTTTCCCGCGATCATTCGTCCGTCGTTCACGTTAGGCGGCACAGGTGGCGGTATCGCCTATAATCGGACGGAATTCGAGGACATCGTGCGTCATGGGTTGGACGAGTCGCCGACGCATCAGATCCTCATCGAGCGCAGCGTCATCGGCTGGAAAGAGTTCGAGCTCGAAGTGATGCGCGATCACGACGACAACGTCGTCATCGTCTGCTCGATCGAGAACCTCGATCCGATGGGCGTGCACACGGGCGATTCGATCACCGTCGCACCGGCGATGACGCTCACCGATCGCGAATATCAGGTCATGCGTGACGCGGCGGTCGCGATCATTCGCGAGGTCGGTGTGGATGCGGGCGGCTGCAACATCCAGTTCGCGATCAATCCGCGCGACGGCGAGATGTTCGTGATCGAAATGAATCCACGCGTCTCACGTTCGTCGGCGCTCGCGTCGAAGGCCACTGGATTCCCGATCGCGCGCATCGGGGCAAAGCTCGCCGTTGGCTATCGGCTCGACGAGATCGCGAACGATATCACGAAGACGACGCCGGCGTCGTTTGAGCCGGTGCTCGACTACGTCGTCGTCAAGATCCCGCGTTTCGCCTTTGAGAAGTTCCCCAACGCCGATCCGGGCCTAACGACGCAGATGAAGTCGGTGGGCGAGGCCATGGCGATCGGCCGCACCTTCAAGGAGGCCTTTCAGAAGGGGTTGCGGGCGCTGGAGACCGGCCGCTTTGGATGGAACGTGGCGGCGCGTGCGCGTGACGACGGACTGCTGGACGATGCGGTGCAGACGTTGCAGGGCGCGCTGCGCCAGCCGACAGCCGAGCGCATCTTCCAGGTGAAGCGCGCGCTCGAACGCGGCATGACGATCGATGACGTGTATGAGCTCACGGCGATCGACCCGTGGTTCCTCGGTCAGATGCAGGAGCTCATCGATGCCGAGCGGATGTATGCCTCGGCGCGGTCGGTGACGCCGAACATGCTGCGCGACATGAAGCGCATGGGCTTCTCCGATCGCCAGCTCGGCGACCTGCGGGACGAGTCCGAGGACAACGTGCGCCAGCGGCGTTGGGCGTTAGGCCTCCGGCCAGCGTACAAGATGGTCGATACCTGCGCCGGCGAGTTTCCATCCGCGACGCCGTATCTCTACGGCAGCTACGACGAGGAGAGCGAATCGCCGCGGAGCGGAAGGAAATCGGTGGTGATCCTCGGCTCGGGACCGAATCGCATTGGCCAGGGCGTCGAGTTCGACTACTGCTGCGTGCGCGCGGTGATCGCGTTGCGTGAGCAGGGGTACGAGACGATCATGATCAACTCCAATCCGGAGACTGTCTCGACCGACTTCGATACGTCGGACAAGCTGTATTTCGAGCCGCTGACCTTCGAGGACGTGCTCGAGATCATCGAGCGCGAGGATCCCATCGGCGTGATCGTGCAGCTCGGTGGCCAGACGCCGCTCAAGCTCACACGGCGACTCGAGGCGGCGGGGGTGCGCATACTCGGCACTAGCCCCGATTCGATCGACATCGCCGAGGATCGACGCCGATTCGAGCACATCGCCCGGGACCTCGGTCTCAACCAGCCGCCTAACGGCACCGCCACGAGCGTCACCGAGGCGGTCGAAGCGGCGGATCGCGTCGGATATCCCGTGCTGGTGCGTCCCTCGTACGTGCTTGGCGGCCGGGCGATGCAGATCGTTTACGATTCGCATTCGCTCGAGGAGTACTTCGCGACCGCGGCGCGCGTGTCCGAGGAGAAGCCGGTGCTGATCGACCGCTTCCTCGAGGATGCTTTCGAGTGCGACGTGGACGCGATCTCCGACGGAGATCGCGTCGTGATCGGTGCAATCATGCAACACATCGAGGACGCGGGGATTCACTCGGGCGACTCGGCGTGTGTGTTGCCCCCGTACCTCATCACCGAGCACGACATGCAGACGATGCGCGAACAGACGATCGCGCTCGCGAAGGCGCTCGGCGTCGTTGGGCTCATCAACGTGCAGTACGCGATCAAGAACAGCATCGTGTACGTACTCGAGGTCAATCCACGAGCGAGCAGAACGATCCCGTTCGTGTCGAAAGCGATCGGTGTTCCACTGGCGTCGCTCGCGGCGCGCGTAATGCTCGGCGAAACGCTCGAGAGCCTCGGCTACACCGAGGAGATTGCTCCGCCATTTGTCTCGGTGAAGGAAGCGGTTTTCCCCTTCAGCAAATTCCCGGGCACCGACCCAGTGCTTGGTCCGGAGATGCGGTCGACGGGCGAGGTAATGGGCATCGCGGATTCGTTTGGCAGCGCGTTCGCCAAGTCGCAGATCGCGGCGTCGAACGGACTTCCGCTCTCGGGCGCGGTGCTGATCACCGTGAACGATCCCGACAAGCCTACCGTGACTCCGATTGCCCGTCGATTCCACGAGATGGGCTTCGAGATTCTCGCTACCTCGGGCACGTCGCGATATCTGCGGGGCCGCGGCGTGCCCGCGAAACGCGTCCTCAAGGTGCACGAGGGCCGGCCGAACTGCCACGATCTCCTCGTCAACGGCAAGGTTCAGCTCTTGATCAATACGCCGTTAGGCAAGCACTCACAGATCGACGATTATCGCCTCCGGCAGGGCGCCATCGTGCATCACGTGTCATACACCACGACAATGTCCGCCGCCAGCGCGGCATCGGACGCGATTCTCGCCCTCCGGTCCCGCGCGCCGAGCGTGCGGTCGTTGCAGGAGTGGCAAGCGATGATCACCGCCAACGCTGCCGTGGAATGAGCGATTCGGACAAGCCGTTCATTCACGAGTCGGCGTACGTCGATCAGGGCGCGACGATCGGGTCAGGCACGAAAGTCTGGCATTTCTGTCACATCATGCCGGGCGCCGTGATTGGCCAGCGCTGCAGTCTCGGCCAGAACGTGGTCGTGATGAACGGCACGCGCATCGGCGACAACTGCAAGATTCAAAACAACGTGTCGATCTACGAGGGCGTCGAGCTCGAGGATGACGTGTTCTGCGGCCCGTCGATGGTATTTACGAACGTTCTCAATCCGCGCAGCCACATCTCGCGAAAGCACGAGTATCGTAAGACACTCGTGCGTCGCGGCAGCAGCATCGGCGCGAACGCGACGATCGTGAGCGGCACGACGCTTGGTGAGTATTCGTTTATCGGCGCCGGTGCGGTCGTCACGCGCGACGTACCGGACTACGCACTCATGGTCGGCGTGCCGGCGCGCCGCATCGGCTGGATGTGCCAGTGTGGGGAGCGGCTTCCGGATTCCGGCGAAGGGCGTTGCCGGTTCTGCGGCACCGAATACGAACGCGCCGGAGAGGGAATTCGGCGCCGCACGAGGTAAGCGATGACGACGCCACGTACGCGCGCCGGCGGCGATTTCAAGATTGCCCTCGTCGGCTGCGGACGAATCAGCCGCAATCACTTCGAGGCTCTCCGCAAGATCGAAGGGCTGACGCTCACCGCGGTCTGCGACGTCGTCCCGGAGAGAGCTCATGAGGCGGCGGAGCGCGAGGGCGTCCGCGGATTCACGTCGTATGATGAGATGTTGCAGCGCGCGGACTGTGACGTCGTCGCCGTCTGCACGCCCAGCGGTCTGCACCCGGCGCACGGCGCTCTCGCGGCGCGCGCCGGCAAGCATGTCATCACCGAGAAGCCGATGGCCATCACTCTCGGTCAAGCAGACGAACTGGTAAAGACGTGCGACGATGCGGGCGTCTTTCTTTTCGTCGTGAAGCAGAATCGTCTCAATCCGCCGGTTCAGTTGCTTCGCCGGGCTGTGGACAAAGGGCGCTTTGGTCGAATCTTCATCGCCAACACGACCGTCCGCTGGCAGCGTCCACAGGAGTACTATGACGCGGCGCCCTGGCGGGGAACCTGGGAGTTCGACGGCGGCGCGATCATGAATCAAGCGTCACATTATGTCGACCTGATTCAGTGGCTCGTCGGGCCCGTCGAGAGCGTGATGGCCAAGACCGCGACCCAGGCGCGCCGCATCGAGGCAGAGGATTCAGGCGTGGCGCTGCTCAAGTTTCGGTCGGGCGCGCTGGGCGTCATCGAAGTGAACGTGCTCACTTATCCGCGCAACATCGAGGGATCGATCACGATTCTCGGCGAGAAAGGCTCGGTGAAAATCGGCGGCACCGCGGTCAATCGCGTGGAGCACTGGCAGTTCGCCGATTACGACGACGACGACAAGCTCGTCGAAAGCGCGAGTACGAACCCGCCCAATGTCTACGGATTCGGCCATGAAGGCTATTACCGCAACGTGCTCGCAGTACTTCGAGGCGAGGCCCAGCCGCAGACGGACGGTCGCGCAGGCCGGAAGTCCCTCGAGCTGATACTCGGGATTTACGAATCGGCGAAAATCGGCCGCGAGGTACCGATCCCACTAAAAGGGGCTAGGGGCTAGCATCGCAAGGGCTAGGCGAAGCTGTCCGGATTGTGACAGGCGTAGCGCCCTTGCCCCTATGCCCCAGCTCCTTCTGTATTATTCTCGTTCAACCCAACACCATCTCAATGCCCGTACCACTTCTGGATCTGCGCGCTCAACACGCCGCGATCCGTGACGAAGTCGTGTCTGCCCTCATGGGCGTCGTCGATTCTCAGCTCTTCATTCTCGGCCCTGCAGTCGAAACGCTGGAGACGCAGGTCGCCGAGTTGTCGAAGACCAAGTATGCGATCGGTTGTGCGAGCGGTACCGATGCTCTCGTCCTCGCCCTGCGTGCGCTCGACATCGGCCGTGGCGATGAGGTCATAACGACCCCGTTCACCTTCTTCGCGACGGCGGGAACGATTCACAACGTCGGCGCGACTCCGGTCTTCGTGGACATCGAGCCGCAATCATTCAACATTGCCCCAGACGCGATCGCGGCTGCGGTGACGTCCAGGAGCAAAGCCATCATCCCGGTCGATCTATTCGGCCAGATGGCCGCGATCGAGAAGGTCGCCGCGGCCGCCAAGGGTCTACCCGTCATCGAGGACGCCGCTCAGTCAATCGGCGCTCGTCGTCAGGTCGGCGGGACGTGGCGGATGGCTGGCGAAGTTCCCACGATGGGAACGTTGAGCTTTTTTCCCTCGAAGAACCTCGGAGGCTACGGGGACGGCGGGATGATCGTGACGCAGGATCAGGCGCTTGCAACGCGTCTACGGCGACTTCGCGTGCATGGTGGAGCGAAGCAATACTTCCACGATGAGGTCGGCTACAACAGTCGGCTCGATACGATTCAGGCTGCCGTACTCAGCGCCAAGCTTCCGCACCTCGCCGCGTGGAGCGCGAAACGCCGTGAGAATGCGCGGTATTACACGGACGCGCTCGCCGGGGTCGAGGGTATCTGTACGCCCTTCATCGATCCGAAGAACGAATCGATCTTCAACCAGTACACCGTTCGCGCTCAGCGCCGCGACGACCTGCAAGCCTACTTGAAGGGTAGGCAGATCGGAACGGCCATCTATTACCCGCTGGCGCTCCACGTTCAGCCGTGCTTCGCCTACCTGGGCTACCGGGAAGGCAGTTGCCCCGAGTCGGAGCGCGCGTCGAAGGAGGTACTGTCTTTACCCATCTATCCCGAGCTCGAACGCAGCCAGCTCGATGAGGTCGTCGATGCCATCCGCTCCTTCTACGAGCAATAGACCAATGAAGGACGTTCTGCTCAAAAGCATTCAGGATCGCACCGCAACAGTCGGGATCATTGGCCTCGGCTACGTCGGTTTGCCGCTGGCCATGGAATTCGCAAAGGGTGGCTTCAAGGTCATTGGCTATGACGTGAGCGAGCGCGTGTGCAAAGCGTTGATGGAAGGCCGTTCACACATCCAGGACGTCCCCAGCGCCGACGTCGCGAAGCTCGTGAAGCAGAAGCTGTTCGAAGCGACGACCGACGAATCGCGTCTGCGCGACGCCGATGCAGTCTCGATCGCAGTGCCGACACCGCTGGTGAAGACGCGCGATCCGGATATGAGCTACGTGATCGCGGCCGCCGAGGCGGTAAGTCGTACGGCGCACGAGGGCCTCCTCGTCGTTCTCGAGAGTACGACCTATCCGGGCACGACCCGCGAGGTGCTTCTTCCAATTTTGACGAAGCTCGGTCTCACGGTCGGTGAAAACGTCTTTCTCGCGTTCAGCCCCGAGCGCGTCGATCCGGGCAATCCGAAATACCATACGAAGAACACGCCGAAGGTCGTCGGAGGAATCACGGCCGCTTGCACCGAGGTCGCGACCGCGCTGTACGCGGCGGTGATCGACACGGTCGTTCCGATGTCGACAACCGAGTCCGCGGAACTCGTGAAGCTGCTCGAGAACACCTTCCGCTCCGTGAACATCGGCCTCGTCAACGAGATGGCGATTGTCTGCGACAAGCTGGGCGTCGATGTGTGGGAGGTGATCGACGCTGCCGCAACGAAGCCGTTCGGGTTCATGAAATTCACGCCCGGCCCGGGAATCGGCGGTCACTGCATCCCGCTGGATCCCCACTACCTCGCGTGGAAGATGCGGACGCTGAACTACAAGACGCGCTTCATCGATCTGGCGAGTGAGATCAACAGCCAGATGCCGGCGTACGTCGTCGAGAAAGTTGCGCAAGCACTCAACGACGAGCGGAAGCCGGTCAACGGGAGTCGCGTCCTCGTCGTCGGCGTCGCGTATAAACCCGACATCGACGACATTCGCGAGAGCCCGGCGCTCGACGTCATGCGATTGCTCGAGCAGGACGGTGCCGAGGTCGTCTTCTACGATCCGTACATTGCGACGTATCGGGAAGATGGCCACGTACGGTCCGGTGTCGAGCTCACCATGGACGAGCTGCAGCGTGCCGATGCCGTCGTCATCGTCACGAATCATCGGTCCATCGATTATCAAATGCTCATGGACCACGCCGCGCTGATCGTCGACAGCCGGAACGCCATGGGGAAAACCGTGAAGACCAAAGCGCGAGTCGTTTCGTTGGCGAACGCACGCGGAGACGGAGCGGCGGTGGCAGAAGCCTGAGCCGGTCTCGGCGGCGCGAGACCTGCATCAGAGCGACTAGGACGGGCGGAGGCGCAGCGGCTGAGCGCCTTCGCCCGCGTCCATTCGCGTAGTCATCGGACGCTCTTCATGACACCGTCAGCACCCGCTCGTGCCGATCTGAGAATCGACACCGCGTCGTTGTACGCGTTGTTGCGGCTCGCGCTCGGAAAGTCTCGAGCAGTCGACGCAATCGATTGGCAGGCGGCACTCGCGCACGCGGAACGAGAGCGGCTGATCGGCGTCATCTGGGCGCGCAGCGCTGACTCCATTCGTCGAGAAGCGCCCGCCGACGTGAGCTCAGCCTGGCAGAAACGCGCAGTAACGGCAGGGCTCGTTCTCGAGCGCCAACTCGATTCGCTCGCAGCGGCAATCGCCGCACTGCGCTCGCACGGGGTCTCTGCCGTCGTCCTCAAGGGCTTTCCGCTCGCCCAGCGAGTCTATGGGGATCACACGGTTCGGCCGGTCCTGGATTCCGATCTGTACGTACCCATAGAGCAACGCCCTGACGCCGCGCACGCGCTCAGTGAAGTTGGTTGGCGCTGGACGAGCGGATCTGCGCCGGAAGAGGAACGATTCGAGTGTCGGGTCGGTGCGCAGACATTCGTGCTCGAAGTACACTCCTCGGCGCTCGACGACCCGCTTCTCGAGCACGTCCAGCTGCCGGTGGAGCAACGGTCCTTACGTGTTGGCGGCTACGATCTTCCGGCGCACGACGGGCGATTTCTTCCCGCCTATCTCGCGGCTCACTTGGCAAAGCATCACGAGAAGCCGCTGCTCTGGGCGGTCGATTTCTTTTTGCTCTGGTCGTCGCTCGACGAGGACGGTCGATGTGACGCGCTGCGCGCGGCGCGCGCAGTTGGTCTGGGACGACACCTCGCATGGGCGATCCGGATCGCCGAGAACATCGACGCATGCCGCTTCGACCGCCAGCGCTCGGCCGCCGCGATGCGTCGACTCGAGCGGAGTCTCGGCACAACCGGCAACCTGCGTCGACTCATTCGCCTGGTTGCTCTCTCGGATTCGCCTCGCGCCTCGCTCAGCGTTCTCGCCGGCCGAATCTGGCCTCTCGCTCGGCGCCAGGGATGGCGTGCCGCGCCAGGATATTTTCTTCGCCGAGGCGTCGCGTGGCTGTACCGCCACGTGGTCTTCGAGCGCTCGTCCAGTGTGGAGAAGGCAGAAGCCGCGCGGCAGGCAATTGCGCTCTCTGACGTGGACTGTGAGGGCCGACTCGTTTCGGCGTTGGGATCCGCGTCTCGAGCGTGGTTGTCTCCGGCCGACGGCAGTATGGAGCCGGCGATCCCACGTTTCGCGGTTGCGCGGGTCGTACCGCTCAACGGGCGCGGTGCCAGGCGCGGTGACGTCATCGTCAGGCGCGACGCGCGGGG
>DASXKV010000045.1 GCA_036496605.1 Gemmatimonadaceae bacterium
CCTTTTCGACGCGCCCTTTTCGACGCGCCCTTTTCGACGCGCCCTTTTCGACGCGCCCTTTTCGACGCGCCCTTTTCGACGCGCCCTTTTCGACGCGCCCTTTTCGACGCGCCCTTTTCGACGCGCCCTTTTCGATGCGCCCGTCTACCCTCTACCCTCTACTCTCTGCCCTCTACTCTCTGCCCTCTACCCGCTCGCCAATCTCCATTCGCCGCTCGACAGCCGTTCCGCCAACCATTGCGCGCCGAAATCGATCGCCGGTTGCGGCGGCCAGTGGCCACCTTGATACCAGTGGATCTCCTTCGGGTCGCCCGCGGCCTCGAACAATCGCTCGGCCTGCACCGCTTTGATCGTGCGATCGAACCGACCATTTACCATGAGCAACGGCCGGCCGCACAGCTTGCGCACGGCGCGCAATGGATCCGCCGCGGCGCGGACGATCGACTCGAACGGGACCTGCTCGGGCAAATCGCCCCCGGATGCCAGCACAATAGCGCGACAGCGCGCGTCGTCACCCGCGGCGACGATGGCGAGATACGCGCCGAGGGAATAACCGACGATCGCCACGCGCTGCGAGTCGACGGCGGCGACGTCGCTCAAGTAGTCGAACGAGCCACGAACGTCGCTCAACGCCCGGCGCCACGTCGCGATCATCTGTAGCGGATTGCGCGTGACTTCGTCCATCCCGTTGCCACGCGCGCCGTGCATCGGCAAATCGATCGACAATGTCGCGACACCCCACGCGAGCAGAGCTCGGCCAATACCTTCCGCCATACGCTCTTTGCGCGAGGTCAGTCCATGGAGCAGAAGCGCCGCGGCGCTGCGATTTTCGCCCGCCCACGGACGATCCGGGATCATGAGAATACCCGGAACGCGGTCATGCTCCATCGCCAACTCGACGTCGATGCGATGTCCACCTGGTACGTCGCGACTAGCTGTCACGACGCCGGGAACTTGGATCGGTGTTCTTACCCGCTTCATAGCGGTGCCCTATAAAAGCAAAATCGGGCCCATTAAAGCGCAAAACGTGGCGTTCTTCTTGAACACCCCTCCGTTGACGCGCGAGGTGCGAGCTTGGAGAATTCGCCAGTCCCTTCACCAGCACCACCTATTGCGATTAGAGCACGAGACGCGCGGCCGGTGACGCCCGCCACCCGATCACGGCCGATCAAACACTGGCTGCTCACCGGACTCTCATTTTCCGCGGTGATCGGCGTTTCGGTGTACATGATCGCCGAGTGGTGGGATCAGGGATCGCTGAACTTGCCCTTGCGATCGCACGTCCTGGCGATCCTCGCCGTCGTCGCGGAGGTGGTTGCTCGCTCGCTCAAGTTGACGTGGAGCGCGAAGGCGGTGCGCATCCGGTTACCGTTTCGCATTTCCTTACGTACCAGCCTCGCGGGTGACTTCGGCGGCGCGATCACTCCCGCTCGAAGTGGCGCCGAGCCGGCGCGCTTCCTCGTGCTCGTCGAGGCGGGAGTCGTCGCGACCAATGCACTCGTCGTCCTGTTCGCCGAGCTGCTGCTCGAGGCGCTTTCGCTCGCGTTCGTGGTGCTCGTGGTGGCGATCGTCTTCCGCAATGCGGGCAGAGTTCTCGGCGCACTCATAGGCGTGGTCGGTGTATATGCGGGCTTCGTCCTCGGAATTGCCGTGCTCGCCGTGGTGCTGGCCCGTCGCCACGTTGGGGACGCGGCGCCCCGCTGGGCAGAGCGCATCGGCCTTCGGGCCGGACGCTGGCGCGTGATTGGACAGTGGCTCGCGCGCGTACGCATGGCGGTCGACGCCGTGCAGAACGTCAAGATCTCGTGGGCGCTCGCCGCGTTTCTCGCGTCGGTGACGCACGTCGCGATGAGACTCTGTGTATTGCCGTTGCTGGTGCTCCCCGCGGTGACGGAGCCGGTCCCGCTCGCGCCGCTCGCGCTCTGGCCGCTGGGATTCCTGTATGGCGCGGCGGTCGTTCCAGCACCGGGCGGTGGCGGCGCGGTGGAGCTGGCCTTCCGAGCCGCGTTAGGCAAAGTTATTCCTGCGCACGCCTTCCCCGCGGCCCTCGTCTGGTGGCGATTCTACACCTTCTACATCTATATCGCGTTAGGCGCGATCATCGCCGGCGGCGTCGCGTTGCGCGCGGTTCGCAAGACCGATGAGCTCGAGGAAGAGCTGGAACGAGCCTGACCTCCGTGCGCGGCGCGAGCGGGAGCAGGGTCCGGAGGGGCAGCTAGCGGCAACACTGGGTTCTTCGGGAAATCCCGGGAGAATCGCGTCGAGACCGAGCTCCAGAAGCGAGACGTGAGTAGTGAGCTCCGGCCTTGTCGATGTGGCACTCACGCATCTCACCCCCCATCGGGGGGTGAGATGCCCGCGACGCCTCACGGAGTAGGCCGGATCTCACCACTCACTTCTCGACCCTCGAGCTCACGCGCTTTCCCGAAATTCCCCGATGATCCCTACGCTCTACGCGACAGTTTCTTCGACCATCGCCCCGGCCGGGAAGTACGCGTTGCGCACGTACTGCTCTACCATCCGCTGCGTGTTGAAGAACGATCCATTCAACGCGATCGCAGAACGCATTACTTCAGCGTAAGCGAATGGAAGTCCGTAAAAAAGCGGCAGGATTACGCGCTCGAGTTTCAGGTAAAGATCCGACGCGTCCTTCGACTGATCGCCTTCTGAGCTCGACGTTCCGATCGACCAGCCCGTGACGCCCTCGATGTGGCCCTCGATCCACCAACCGTCGAGCACCGAGAGACTCGGCACGCCGTTGAGCGCTCCCTTCATGCCGCTCGTGCCCGAGGCCTCGAGGGGCTTCATCGGGTTGTTGAGCCAGAGGTCGACGCCGGCGACCATCTTCGCCGCGATCTCCATCTCGTAGTTCTCGACGTAGACGATCTTCACCGCGTCGGCGAGCTTCAGCGACGCTTCATGGATGCGGCGAATGAGCTCCTTGCCGCCGACGTCGTGCGGATGCGCCTTGCCGCCGAACACGATCTGGATCGGACCGATCGAATCGGCGATCTGCAGCAGGCGCTCGGGATTCGAGATCACTAAATCGGCGCGCTTGTACGGCGTGGCGCGACGCGCGAACCCGATCGTGAACACCTTCGGATCGAGCGTGACGCCGCTGCGCGCCGTGATCTCCTCGAGGAGAACGTGCTTCGCCTCGGCGTGCGCGGCGCGAATCTCCTGCAGCGGAATGCCAATCGCATAACGCAGGTAGTAGTTGTCGGAGCGCCACTCGGGAATGCGGCGATCGAACAACGCCTGAAACGACGGCGACGTCCAGGTCGACGCATGGACGCCGTTCGTGATCGAGTTGATCGGGTAGCTCGGAAACATCCCCTGCGACACTTCGCGATGCTTCATCGCGACGCCGTTGACGAAGCGCGAGAGGCGAAGCGCGAGGTGCGTCAGGTTGAGCGTTCCCTCACCGATGCACTGCGCCTGCTCGAGCAGCGCGACCTGCTCGGCGCCTAACACATGGCGCACCATGTCGACCGGAAACTTGTCGTGACCAGCCGGGACCGGCGTGTGCGTCGTGAAAACGACACGGCGCCTGACGGCGTCGATGTCCGACTCGTCGAGCTCGAATCGCGCGCGCCCGTCGAGCTGCCACTCGAGGAGACACAGCGTCAAGAGCGCTGAGTGGCCTTCGTTGAGGTGGTAGTGCACCTCGCCGTTGTAGCCGAGCGCGCGGAGAATCGCCGCGCCGCCCATGCCGAGAACGACCTCCTGGCACAGCCGGTAATGACTGTCGCCACCATAGAGATAGTCGGTGAGCGTCTGATCCCACGGCGTGTTCTCGGGAACCGCGGTGTCGAGCAGGAACACCGGAACCTCGTGCCCCGATACGCCGCGGATAATGTATCGCCACGCGCGAACGCGAACCGTTCGCCCTTCGATCTGTACCGATGCGCTCACCGGCAGAAGATCGAGGACATCTTCGGGACGCCATGCGACCGGCTGCTCGGTCTGCGTGCCGGCGTGGTCGAGATGCTGCTCGAAATAGCCCTTCCGGTGAAGCAGCGTGATGCCGATCATCGGCACGGCCAGATCTGCGGCGGAACGCAGCGTATCACCCGCCAAAACGCCAAGGCCGCCGCTGTACGTGGGGACTGCCTGTTCCAGGCAGATCTCCATCGAGAAATAGGCGACCGTCGAGTTTATAGAAACCAAAGTCATTTATGTCTCAAGTAAATCGGACCAACGAATCGTTATACACCCGGGACGAATGGACGCTTCGACGGTTGGGCAATGCCCTCCTCCCGACGGCTAAAGCGTGTGTGTCCCAAATGAATCGTAACGATGCTCGTTGAGTAATCCGTGCCAGCGCATCGGCCGTGCCGGCCTGAGCCCTGAGCGCTTTGAAATACGACGACATAGCCATCGTGGGACCCGGCGTCGGTCATCCCGCGTTTGGCGACTCCGTAATACACAGCTTTTGACGATCGATGCAACGGTGAGAAACGACGTCGTACTCTTACGGGCTGAGCAATACGGCCATTGGCAGGACCGTCAACATGTGCCCGCGAACGCCGGATGTCGAGCCGCTCGCAAGATCAACATTTCCCCCTCGTAAGACGTCGCGGAACGAACCCGTGCGGACAGCGGTTGGAAGCACAATCTCGGTGTCCCTCCAATCCGGAGCCACGCGGTCGGATTGCGCGCTTCCGGCGAGGAGGCGCGGCGCGATCACGACCAGCTGCGCGTCGTCGGTGCTGCGAAGGAAGACCACGAGATGCTTCGCGTGTGCACCGCGCACCTCGATCGGCTCATAGGACCCGCGACCAAAAAGTGCTGCGTGCTCGCGTCGAATGTTGAGTAGACGCTGCAGCACCGCGAGCTTGAGGCGCTCGTCCGACGGGTGCAGCGACTCGAGCGATCCTGCCGGCAGCGACGCGAGCAACTCTTCTCGTCTCGAGTAATCCACAGCGCGCCGGTTGTCCGGATCCACGAGTGAGAAGGTCCAGAGCTCGTCGCCCTGATAGGTGTCGGGGACGCCGGGCGCCGTCAGCTGCAGCACGAGACGCGCGAGCGCGTTCCAGTGCCCGACGTTCGCGATCTTCGCGACGAAGCGAGCGACGTCGGCCAGGAAGGGCGCATCGTCGTCACCGCCGAGAATGGCGGCGATGAATTGCTTGAGCGCAGCTTCGTACGCGGCGTCGGGTTCGGTCCAGCTCGTTCGCGTCTTTGCTTCCTTGACTGCCTTGAGCATGTACTGCTCGAGCCGCGCCCGCGCCGAAGCGAGCCAGGCGCGATCGGGCAGGTCATCGGCCCGGCGCCCCGGTCGCGGCGAGGGCCACATGCCGATGAGCGTTTGATAAACGAGGTACTCGGTGTTGGTATCTGGCGCGAGGCGTCCACCGACGGTCGCGCGATGCCGCCGGTTGAGCCGCCGCCAACGCGTTATGCAGCGCTGCCACTCCGGCGCGCACTCGGTGAGCACGTCGAGCCGCGCACGCAAATCCGCGCTGCGCTTCGTGTCGTGCGTGTTCACGCAGGTGAGCGACGAGGGCCAGTGGCAGGCGCGATCCGCATTCGCGCGATGGAACCGGCTGACGGCGTCATCGAGCGGCCGGTCGGGCGCACCGCCAACTTCGTTTCGCGAGACGAGTGGAACGTAAATGTAGAGCGCAGTATCCTCGACGCCTTTCGCCGCTGCTGGGCCGCTCGTCTGCTGCAGACGCTGCACGAAGTCGAGCGCCGGCTCGCCGGCACGGCCAAGCATGGCGTCGCGAATGAGATCGAGCGTCGCCGACGCCCCCGCGCCGTTACGCTCCCGCGCGATCCGGATCGCGCCATCTACAATCGCCACGTCCTGCGCATCCGGAGTCGCCGACCGGCCGTCCACGTAGGTGCGATAGACGGGCAGCGCGGCAATGTACTGGACGATCGCCCTTCGAACTCGATCCGCGTCGTCGCTCGTCGGCGCGAGGGGCCGCACGAGGCGCGTGACGTCGGCGCGCAGCGGGCCGTCCAGCATCTTGACCTTCCCCGCCCACGCGACGTCGGCGAAGGTGGCGGTCGTTAGGCGCCGCGCCGAGCGATACGCCCGCTCGACCGCGGCATAACCTTCGGGATCGAGAAAGACGTCCTCGAGATCGTTGAGAAACTCATAACCGGTCGTCCCCTGTACCGGCCAGCTGCGCCGCAGCTGCTCGCCGGCCGACAATATCTTCTCGACGACGATTGGAAACGTCTCGCCGTCTTCACGGGCATGCTCGACCCGCTTGCGCAGCCGCTCGAGGTAGCCTAACGGGTCGAGGAGCCCGTCGACGTGGTCGATCCGGAGGCCGTCGATCACTCCCTCGGCGACCAGCGACAGCACAAAGTCGTGCGTCGCGTCGAAGACGACCGGATCCTCCTGCCTGAGCGCGACGAGATCGTTCACGTCGAAGAAACGACGATAGTTGATCTCGTCGGGCGCGCGACGCCACGACGTGAGGCGATAGTGCTGCGCGTCGAGCAGTGCACGGAATCGGCGCTGCCCGTCGTCACCCGAGAGAAAGATCCGGGTATCGGTGACCGCGGTGGGGTCGAAGCGTGCGAGCTGCAGCTCGTCCGACATCGATGCGGGATCGACGGGCCACGAGCTCTCACCGTAGCACAGGCGTGGTGTCTTCTCCTTCACGTCGAAGGTGATCTCACCGCGCGCGAGCACGGCGTCGAGCTCGTCCTTCAGCACGGGCAGCACGATCTTGTTCCGCCCCGACGTCCAATCGACATCGAACCATTCTGCATAACGAGAGCGCAGCCCGTGCGTGAGCACGTCCTCCCAGTAGGGATTCGCCGGTCCGATGCCCATGTGATTGGGCACGATGTCGAGCAGAATTCCCATTCCCTTCGCCTCGAGCTCGCTCGCGAGCGCGCGCAAATCGTCGAGCGTGCCGATCTCCGGATTGATGCGCGTCGGGTCGACGACGTCATAGCCATGCATGCTGCCGGGCCGCGCCGCGAGAATCGGCGAGCAGTAAAGGTGCGAGATCCCCAGTCGCTCGAGATAGGGCACGATGCGACGGACGTCGTTCAGCGTGAACGTCTTGTTGAGCTGGACGCGGTAGGTCGCGCTGAGTCGCGAGCGGCGAGTGACGAGTGGCGACTCGGTCATTTTCTACGATCGGCACAGCGGAGCGCTGCTCGAACCTGCTCGCTCGTCCTCATCTCCTCGAGCGTCATCGACATCTTGCGCGTCCAGCTCGCGTGCTTCTCCGGGCCGACGCCCGGCACGTTCACGGCGTCCACCTCGCCGGCGAGATCGTCGAGCGAGACGCCGACGAGCTCCGTCGGCGTCTTGCACAGAAACTCGTGGATGGCACCGCGAAGCTCCGCGTCGTTAGGCGCACGCCCCGGCGCGATGACCTTCTCACGCACGAGACGCTCGAGCAGTGCTGCCTTGTCCTGCTCGCGTTCCGCCTGTGCCTTGCCTTTCGCATCCGCGTCCGCGATCAAGCCGACCCGCGCGCGGTCCTCGATGTCCTGACCGCGCCAGAAGCCGGCGAGCGTCGCCATGTCGTGCGTGTTCGCCGTCGCCAGCGCGAGCGGCGGGTAGCGATCCGCCGCGGAAAAGCAGCCGCGCTTGTCTCGCTCGAAGTACAGCACCTTCGACGACAACACGCCCCACTTCTCGAGTGCGGGTGGAACCTCCTTCGGCACCGTACCGAGGTCCTCGCCGACGACGAGCGCGTTGTGCCTAACGCTTTCCAGCGCGAGAATCCCGAGCAGGTCGGCCGACGGATAGCTCACATACGCGCCTTCTCTGCCCGTCTTCCCCTCGGGAATCCAGAACAGGCGGAAGAGGCCCATCACGTGGTCGATGCGCAGGGCGCCCGCATGTCGAAATCCGCTCTGCACGAGGCGAATGAAATACCGATATCGATCCCGGCGCAGCGCGCGCGGATCGATCGGCGGGAGCCCCCAGTTCTGGCCCGTCGCCGCGTACGGATCGGGCGACGCACCAATGCTCGCGCCCCGCACGAAGAGCGTCGGATTCGACCACGTGTCCGCGCCCCCTGGTGACGTACCGATCGCCAGATCCTGGTACAGGCCAATCGAGAGCTTCGCGCCGCGCGCGGCGATCGCGACGTCGCCGAGCTGGCGATCGAGCTCGAATTGGATCCACCGATGCAGATCGATCCCCTCGGCGTGCAGCCGCTGGAGCTCCGTCACCGCGTCCGATGCCGGATCGTGAAAGGTCGCGGGCCACTCGCGCCAATTCCACGACCGCCGCGACTCCGCGATCGACATGAAGGTCGCGAAGCGCGTGAGCTCGGGATCGTTGGCGCGAACGAACTCGTCGTAGGCAGTTCGGCGTTCGCCGTCTCCGCCGCGCGCGAAAACGCGGTGCAGCTCCTCGAGCACCGGCATCTTGATCGCCATCACCTGCGCATACTGCACCTGCGGATTCTCCCGAAGCGCCTCGAGCTCGGCCTCGAGCTCCGGGTGATCGAGACGTTGCGCCACGTTAGGCGCACGATGCAACTCCGGAACGCCCTTCACATCGATGTAGATCGGATTCCGAAAGATGCGGCTCACCGGGCTGTACGGGCTGATGCCGTCGCCCGTGTTCGCGAGCGCGTGCAGCGGGTTCACGCCAACGAAGGCGCCGCCGAGCGAACCGGTCCACTCGATGAGCTGCTTCAGATCGCTGAAGTCGCCGACGCCCCAGTTCTGCGCGCTGCGCACCGTGTAGAGGTTGGCCACCAGGCCAAACGCGCGCCGGTCGCCGAGCAGATCGCGCGCCTGCACGCACCGCGACGGTACGACAATGAACGTTTGCTCGGCGCTGGTCGTTCGCTTACCGCTGTCGAGCGTCAGGCGCAGTTGATGATAGCCCAGCGCAGGATAGTCGGGCCACGGAATGGAAAGCTCGGCGAAACGGCCCTCGGGCCACACGCCGTCGGCGCTTCGCGTCTCGCCGGTTTCGAGGGTGAGCTCGAGGCGCCACCGCGCGGTGGCGTTAGGCGGCGAAGCCAATCGCGCCGCGACGTGCCGAACCGGAGAATCGTCGGTGAACTCGACCACGCGAACCGGCGGGATCAGCTCCCGACGCTCGGCGAGACGCAGGGCACGCAGCGCCGTGTCGGCCGCCGCTTCCGTCGAGGCGTCGATCCCCATCGCCGACAGCAGCGCGACGCGCGACTCGTTCGACGTCTGACGCCACTCCGTGCCGGTTTGGTCCAGATACTTCGGAACGATCCCGACCGCGTCGGCCAATCGCCGCACCGCCGACACTTTGGTTTTCGTAGCCACCTTCACCCTCGAAACAACATTCCGGGAACGGTTGACGTCAGCGGAGCCGCTGATACCACTGACACGGCCCTGAGACCGCTGACGGGCTCCGTGTACAGAGATACCTCCGCGCCCAAGGACGTTTTGAATTTGTGAATGCGTCGGGAGGCTCCCCTGACCGCGGCACACTTCCCGAGGCATTTAAACAAAAAACCCTTTGCTACTTGCCGCATGGAGCCGTCCCTGCTGAGGAGTAAGTCAGTGGTGTCAGCGCCGTGTCAGTGGTGTCAGTGACCCCCTGACCTCAACTGCATCCCGAAATTCCAGGATCAGCCCCTTGGCCCGATGATCACCGCTGCCAACGGCGGCAGCGTCAGCGCAACGGACTGCGGATAGCCATGGAACGCCGACGGCTCCGTCTCGAGCGTATCGAAGGCCCCGTAGCCACTGCCGCCCCACTCCTGATCGTCGCTCGATAGCAGCTTCACATACGTGCCGCTGTCGGGAACGCCGATGCGATACGATTCGCGCGGCACCGGCGTGAGATTGAGCACGACCAGCACGTGGCGCTCGCCGTCGCGACGCACATACGAGATCACCGAGTTCGCGCGATCGGCGACGTCGACCCAGCCGAATCCTTCCCAGCTCGGATCTTCACGCCAGAGCGCGGACTGACCGCGATACAGATGCCCGAGCCGGCCAACGTACGACGCGTACGCGGCGCGTTCCGGCGCGTCGAGCAGGTGCCAGTCGAGGCTGCGATCGTGATCCCATTCGTTAGGCGTCGCGAGCTCCGTTCCCATGAACAGGAGCTTCTTGCCCGGACGCGTCAGCATGTACGCCAGCAGCAACCGAAGATTCGCGAGCTTCTGCCAGTGATCACCCGGCATCTTGCTGTACAGCGAACCCTTGAGGTGAACCACCTCGTCATGCGATAGCGGCATGAGGAAGTGCTCACCGTACTCGTACATCATCGCGAAGGTGAGCTGATCGTGATGATGGAATCGGTAGACCGGGTCCTTCGTGAAGTAGACCAGGGTGTCGTGCATCCATCCCATGTTCCACTTGAACGTGAAGCCCAGCCCGCCCTCCGGCGCCGGCTTGGTCACGTTCGGCCAGGCCGTCGATTCTTCGGCGACGGTGAAGCAGCCCGGCTCTTCATCTCGGATCGTCTCGTTGAACTGCTTCAGAAACTCGATCGCCTCGAGATTCTCGCGTCCGCCGAAGCGATTCCGCATCCATTCGCCGGCCTTGCGGCTGTAGTCGAGATAGAGCATCGACGCGACGGCGTCGACCCGCAGGCCGTCGGCGTGGAACTCCTCGAGCCAGTAGAGCGCATTGGCAACGAGGAAATTTCTCACCTCGTTGCGACCGTAATTGAAGATGAGCGTTCCCCAATCGGGATGCTCGCCTAACCGCGGATCGGCGTGCTCGAAGAGCGCCGTTCCGTCAAAGCGACGGAGTGCGTAGTCGTCCTTCGGAAAGTGCGCCGGCACCCAGTCGAGAACGACGCCGATGCCGTGCTGATGGAGCGTATCGACGAAGAACCGGAAATCGTCGGGCGTGCCATAGCGCGACGTCGGCGCGTAGTAGCCGCTCACCTGATAGCCCCACGAACCGTAGAACGGATGCTCCATCACCGGCATCAGCTCGACGTGCGTGAAACCGAGCCGGTTCACGTGTTCGGCGAGGCGCGGTGCAATCTCGCGATACGTGAGCGGTCGGTGCCCTTCTTCGGGAACGCGCGCCCATGAGCCGAGGTGCATTTCGTAAATCAGCACCGGCTCGTGGAGTACATCCCAATGTCCTTTGTTGTCGCGACGCATCATCCAGTCGCTGTCGGCCCACTGATACGCGCCCTCTTGCTGCACGATCGACGCGGTGCCGGGGTATTGCTCGAGCTTGAACGCGAAGGGATCGCTCTTTACGCGGATGAGGCCTTCGGTCGTCAGCATTTCGAACTTGTACAACGCCCCAGGTCTGATCTCCGGGACGAACACCTCGAACACTCCGGAGCCGCCCATGGAGCGCATCGGGAAGATGCGTCCATCCCAGCCGCTGAAATCCCCGACGACGCTGACGCGTTTGGCGTTAGGCGCCCAGACCGCAAAACTGGTCCCTTCGACGCCCTCCATCGTGCGAACGTGCGCGCCGAGCTTCTCCCAGAGACGCCGGTGCGTGCCTTCGCCGAAGAGGTGAAGGTCCACGTCGCCGATCGTCGGCAAGAACCGATACGGATCCTCGCGCTCCCAGACCGCTCCGTCCGCAAAATGGAATCGCAACCGGTATCGCAACGGCAATGTCGCGCCGGGAATGAACCCGCAAAAAAGGTTCGAGAGTCCTGTCGCCGTCGTGTCGAGCGGGACTATGACTCCGCCCACATCGAGCACCGCCTCGGCGGCGATCGCGTTAGGCATGAGCGCGCGAATCACGACGCCGCTCGTGCCCGCGACGGTCACCGTGTGCGCGGCGAGGACGTCGTGGGGCTGCGAGTGTTCGCCGGCAAGGAGACGGCCGAGATCGCCCGGGGCCGGCAGCAGCGCGGCGAACGAGGCGGCTTTGCCGCCGGTCGAGCGCCCGCGAGGTGGCTTCGCCGGCTTCGCAGCCGGTTCCTCCACGCGCGTGAGCAATGCGTCACCGTGCGGTGGGAGCTCGTCGTGTTGGTCTTCGGGCATGCCTCCGCTCGCTCTCTTCGGTGCGACGCGCACCGTCGCTTTCTTAGCCACACGCGCCGGACGCTCCGCGGTGGAACTGCTGCCTGCCTCACGTCGGGACGCGTCGCTCTTCTCCTTTGAATCACCACGCGGTGTAGTCTCTGGCGCGTTGGCTTCCGCCGCGCGGCTCGACTTGCTTTTGCCGCTTTTCGGCGAGCGTGCACGCGGTCGCTCGCGGTCGGGTGGCGGACTTTCGCGCGGGTCCTTCTCGTCGTCTCTGGGTTCGGGGCTCATCTCTCGTCTCCTCGCCGGATGCTCCCGTTAGGCAGCGCTCGCATCGCGCGCCGGCACCGCGGGCTCCCCTTCGGGAGGCGTCGCGCCGAGCCGGCGTTCAGTCCCATGACGCAGCAACAGCAGCGAGTGCGCGGCCACCACCACCGATGACCCGTCCTGAGGACCATGGCACTCCGAATGAGCGCTGTCGAGCAATGTGATCCAGAAGCCCTGCTCCTGCACGTGCGGCAGCGTGAAGCGGCAGTCACCTTCGCCGCCATTCAAGATGAGCAATAATGTGTCCCCACGAATCGGGCGACCCCTGTCATCGGTCTCATCGGTTGCCTGACCGCTGATCAGCATTCCGAGCAGGTGATTGTCGTCGTTCTGCCAGTCACCCTGTTGCATTTCCTGGCCATCCGCGCGGATCCACATCACGTCCTTGCCCGACGATGAGTTCGGATCCTTACCGTGGAAGAAATGTCGTCGGCGGAGCACGGGATTGTTCTGGCGAATGGAGATGACGCGCTGCGCGAACGCCAGCAGATCGCGCTGGCGCTCATCGAGGCTCGTCCAATCGATCCAGGTGATGTCGTTGTCCTGCGAATACGCGTTGTTGTTGCCCCGCTGCGTGCGCGCGATCTCGTCGCCGTGCGCGATCATCGGCGTGCCCTGCGAGAACGCGAGCGACGCGAGGAAGCTCTTCATGAGACGGAAGCGCGTGTCGAGAATACGCTTATCTTCCGTCGGCCCCTCGACGCCCCAATTGCGGCTGAGGTTGTCGTTGTGCCCGTCCTGATTGTTCTCGCCGTTCGCTTCGTTGTGTTTCTGCTCGTAGCTCACGAGATCCGACATCGTGTAGCCGTCGTGGGCGACGATGAAATTCACGCTCGCGTAGGCGTCGCGCCCGCTCCACTGATAGATGTCGCTCGACCCCGTGAGACGCGACGCGAGCTCGGGCACCACCCCTTTGTCGCCGCGCCAGAAGCGTCGGATCGCGTCGCGATACTTCCCGTTCCACTCGGCCCATCGGATCGGGAAGTTGCCGACCTGATAGCCGCCCGGCCCGACGTCCCACGGTTCGGCGATGAGCTTCACCGTCGCCAACGTTGGATCCTGGTGGATGATGTCGAAGAACGACGACAGCCGATCGACCTCGTGGAGCTCGCGCGCGAGCACGGGCGCGAGATCGAATCGGAATCCGTCGATGTGCAGCTCCTCCACCCAGTAGCGCAACGAATCCATGATCAGTTGGATCGTGCGTGGGTGACGCATGTTGAGGCTGTTGCCCGTGCCGGTGAAGTCGGTGTAGAAGCGCTTGTTCTGCTCCAGCCGGTAATACGCGACGTTGTCGATGCCTTTGAGCGACAATGTCGGCCCGAGATGGTTCCCTTCGCCGGTGTGGTTGTAAACCACGTCGAGAATCACCTCGATGCCAGCCGTGTGAAACGTCTTGACCATCGACTTGAACTCGTAGACCTGATTGCCGAGTCCGCGCGTCGCGTAGCGCACGTCGGGCGCAAAGAAGCCGATCGAGTTGTAGCCCCAGTAATTCGTCAGGCCCTTTTCAGGCAGATGCCGGTCGACGATGAACTGGTGTACGGGCAGGAGCTCCACTGCCGTGATGCCTAACGACGTAAAATAGTCGAGCATCGCGTCGGCGGCCAACCCCAAGAACGTTCCGCGCAGATGCTCGGGCACGTCGGGATGCTTGATCGTCATGCCCTTCACGTGGCACTCGTAGATCACCGTGCGATTCCACGGCGTCTTCGGACTGCGATCGTTCTCCCACGTGAACGCGTTGTCGATGACGACCGACTTCGGCACGCGCCCGGCGCTGTTGTCGGGGTCGGGCTCGAGGTCCTCCTTCGGACCGCCGACTTTGTACGCGAAGACGGCGTTGCTCCATCTGATCGAGCCGGTAATGGCTTTCGCGTACGGGTCGATGAGCAGCTTCGCGGGATTGAAGCGATGTCCCTCTTCGGGGTTGTACGGTCCGTGCACGCGATAGCCGTAGTACTGTCCGGGTCGCACGTCTGGCAAATAGCAATGCCACACCTGGTCCGTCTGTTCACGGATTTGAATTTTCGCGCTCTCGGTGGCGTCGTCTTCGTGATTGAAGAGACAGAGCTCGACGCCGGTCGCGTTTTCGGAGAAGATGGCGAAGTTGACGCCTTCGCCGTCCCACGTCGCACCGAGGGGGTAGGGTTGTCCAGGCCAGACGCGCAAAGAGAGAGGGGCTAGGGGCTAGAGGTTAGGGGCTAGGGCTAGGGGCTAGCGAACAGCACAGCGGTCCATGGAGGGAGCGAGACCGTTTGCGTCGGCTTCGATTCGAGGAGGCGACGAGGCTCGTCGGCCGTGGCGACGCCTAACGCTCCGCGCATCCCGCCCCACGCCCCACGCGCTTCTTTCCACTCGTCGTTTCCCCTCGCGTCTGCCCACGCCTCGGCGAGTCGTCCCTCACCGCCGTAACCGGACGCGTCCGTCGTTAGGCGAAGCGTCCAGTGGCCATCGGGCAGCGCCGGCTCGCTCGGCTCGCACGTGCAGTTGAAGATCGCCAGGAGCGCGTTGCCGCGGGCGTCGCGCGACGAGCGGAGCATCGTTATGCAGCCGTTGCGCTCGCTCACGACGATGTCCGCTCCGTCCGGACGCAACATCGGCTCCTCGTCGCGCAGCGTGAAGAGATCGCGATACAGCGCGTACAGCCCCGCGTTCTCCCGTTGCGACGCGCGCGAGCGATCGAGGACCGAGCGACGGAGCGTCTCCTCGTCCTGCGGATCGGGGACGTCCTCGCCCCAACCGAACGATTCGAACTCGCGGCGCCGTCCGCCGCGCACCGCGTCGACGAGTGTTTGATCGCTATGACTCACGAAATACTGGAACGGGTTGGTCTCGCCATACTCCTCGCCCATGAAAACCAGGGGCACGTACGGAGACAGTAGCAACAACGCGGCCGCAAGCCGCAGTTGATCGGGCGCCAACAGAGTCGACAGACGATCGCCCAGCGCGCGATTCCCGACCTGGTCGTGATTCTGAATCGCGACGACGAATCGCTCGCGCGGCAATCCCTCCGACTTCCCGCCGTGCCGTCGCCGCCGATATCGGGAGCGGGCACCGTCGTACACGAACGGCTCGCGCAACGACGCGGCGAGATGCTCGACGGCGCCGTAGTCGGCGTAGTAACCCTCCTTCTCCTGGGTCAGCAGCGCATGCACCGCGTGGTGAAAATCGTCGCTCCACTGCGCGTCGAGACCGTAACCGAATTCGTCGGTCGAGCGAACGAGCTTGGGATCGTTGAGATCACTCTCGGCGATCACGACGACCCGGCGACCGAGCTGCGTTCCGAGCTCGTGCACGGCGTCGGCAATTTCCTCGAGCAAGTGCTTCGCGCTGAAGTCGAAGATTCCGTGCACCGCGTCGAGACGGAGGCCGTCGATGTGATACTCGGAGATCCAGTACCTTGCGTTGTCGACGACGAAGCGCCGTACCTCATCGCTGTCGGCGTCGTCGTAGTTGAGCGCGGGGCCCCATGGCGTCTTGTACTTCTCCGTAAAGTACGGCCCGTACGACGGGAGATAATTCCCCTCGGGCCCGACGTGGTTGTAGACGACGTCGAGGATCACGGCGAGATCCTCGGCGTGCGCGGCGTTCACGAGTTGCCTCAATCCGTCGGGCCCGCCATAGCTGTTCTGCACCGCGTACAGATCGACGCCGTCGTAGCCCCAGTTTCGCGAACCTGGAAACTGTGCGACCGGCATGATCTCGATCGCACTGACCCCGAGATCTCGACGCAACCCCCGCAGATATGGAATGATGGCACTGAACGTTCCGTCGCGCGTGAATGTGCCGACATGCAGCTCGTAAATCGCGAGGTCGCGCATCGCGACGCCGTGCCACACGTCGTCAGTCCATTGAAACGCGCCCGGGTCGACGACGCGCGAGGGACCGTGCACGCCCTCCGGCTGCCATCGACTCACCGGATCCGGCAGCGGCGTATCGCGATTGTCGAGGACGTAACCGTACTCTGTTCCGACCTTGGCTTCGGCAACGATTGCTTCGAAGACTCCGTCGTCGTGACGAGTCAGCTCTCGCTCCATCGTGACGCCATCACTCGTCAGGCGCACGCGGACGCGCTTCGCGCACGGAGCCCAGACGGCGAATTGCACTGCCTTTCCGGGGATCACCCTCGCGCCGCGCTCGAGCTGCCACGTCTGCATAGTGAGGGGGTTTGGGAGAGCAACATTTGAGCCCAGTGACCCGACAGCTCTCCAAGCCTGCGCCGCCTCGCTTCGCTCAGGATCACAGAAATCCTACGCAAGCAGCTTGGCGATGCCGCGCATCGGAATCCACGCCCAGTCCGGCCGATTGTTCAACTCGTACGCCAATTCGTAAAACGCCTTCTCCGTCTCGAACAACTTGAGCAACGCGCGCGTATGCGCCGGATCCGACGGGAGAATGCCGCTCGCGTTCGCATCGTCGCTGAGATAGCCGCGCAGGAAGGCGTCGCGCGTGTCGCGCTCCCACCGACCGATGCGCAGCTCGCGCGTGCCGACGTCGAGCGCCGTTGCTTCCATGCCCAGCGTCGCCGACGCATACGCGAACGACCGCAACATGCCGGCGACGTCGCGCAACGGACTCGCCTTCTCGCGCCGCTCCGCGAGCGACCGCGCCGGCTCGCCCTCGAAGTCGATGATCATGAAGTCATCGCGTGCCGTGCGGAGCACTTGGCCGAGATGGTAGTCACCGTGAACGCGGATTGCGAGTCCGGCGTCGCCGCGGATGTCGTTTAGTATTTCATCAACGACACCCACATACCGATCCGCGCGCTTCACGAGCGCTTCTGCCTCCGGCGCTCGCTCCTTCGGCAGCGCACGGGCGCGGAGCTGTCTGTCGAGAAGAGCCAGGCCATCACGAATCCACTGCTTCGCGCGCGCTGCCCACTGCTCGACGAGCGCGGCGCTCGCGGGCTCCGGCGCGAGATCGGCACCCGTTCCCGTCGCGAGCGCCTCGTGCAGCGCGCGCGTCACGACGCCCAATCGCGCGGCATCGCCGAGAAACGGGTTCTGGATCTCGCGATCTTTCGGCGACTGGAAGTACGGGCGCGCGCAATCGAGGGTATGGGCCCAGGCGTCGATCGATTTCGCCAGGTACTCCTGGAGCATCCCCGCGATCGTCGGAACGCCGTCGTCTTCGAAGCGAATGACGCCGAGGAGAGACGGCGTATGCGGGAACTCCGCGTCGACGGTGAGGAACCGCGTGAGCTCGACGTCGGGATTGGCGCCGGTTTCGAGTCTACGAAACAATTTCATAATCGCTCCGGCACCGAGAATCACCGACGTGTTGCTCTGCTCGACGGAGCCGACGCGGATCTCCGACGTCGGCGGAATGACGAGTGGCACTGCGCTCAGCGACTCGATGATCCACCGCGACGCGCCGGCCCCGAAAGTTCCGCCGCGGCCGATCGCGTCCGCCAGCGCGCGCAGGAAAGCGCCATCCTCCACCGCGTCGAAGAGCAGCCCTTCTTCCTGCTCGGCGATGACGCGCGCGATAATGCTCTTCGGTTTTCGATCGCCGAGCTCCTCGTCGCCCCGGACGCAGAGGGGGAGCTGATAGCTTTTCGCGCCGCCGGTGCTTCCTTCGGTGATCACGTCCAGTCGCGCGATCGCGAATCGACCACCTTCCCACGGCAGCGCGATCGCGTCCCGTACCCGCGCGGAGGTCGGATTGCCGGCCTTTGCTCCGAACCATCGCTTGGTCGCGAGAAAGGCAGCGATGTCTTCCGTCGCCAATCGACGCAGCTCGTTAGGTGCGAGCGCATCGGCGAGCGAGCGAACGCGCAGTTCCGGGGCGCGGGACGCGGAACGCGTGGCGCCAGATTCATCCACCAATCGTCTCTCCTGGCTCGCTTCGCTCATCTGAAGAAGGGGATAGTGGCCTGTAATCGAGATGGTGAGAGCAGCCGGCGAGCATTGCTCTACTCAGGTCGTCAATTCCATCAAAAGAATGATAGAGGCCGCAGGCACCTGGATTCGATTCGCTCCACATTCGCGTGATTCGCGTCCCCAATACCCTGGACTCCCCAGGCGGTACAGCCGTGCTTACCCTCGCTAAGTAGGTGGACAAAAGTCTTGCTACAAATTGCTTCGCTGCGTGTCAGTGCTCTCAGCGGCCTCTCTCTCTTTCACCCCTGCGCACAGCCCGAACTTCCCGGATGATTGCGGATCTCGACTGAAGCGCGTGCTCACAGTGCTTTTGATCATCGAAACTCCATCAGTTTGTAGCAGAACTTTTGTCTACCTACTTAGCCTAGGCCCTGACCCCTTGCTGGTACTGCTTCGCTTGCTCCGCCGGCATCAGCCTGAACCAGAGAAAATTGTGCGGACCCATCGTCAAGAGATACGGCAGCTCGCCAATCGGCGGAAAAGTGTTCTTGCTGTACAACTCGAGCGGTACCATTCCCAGAAACTCCCGCAGGTCCAGCTCCACGTATTGCGCGAAACGTGAGAGATTATTGACGCAGAGAATCAATTCATCCTTGTAGCGTCGCAAAAACACGAGCACGCGCCGATTGTCTGGATGTAGTGGCTCCCACGTCCCGCGACCGAACGCCTTGAACTCGCGACGCACGGCGATCAGCCGCCGCATCCACCGCAGCAACGACGTCGACGTGCGCTCCTGCGCGGTGACGTTGATCCCTTGATAGCCGTACGGCGGATCGACGATCACCGGACTGTAGAGCGCGGCGTTGTCCGCGTCGGAGAAGCCCGCGTTGCGATCCGTCGACCACTGCATCGGCGTGCGCACACCATTCCGATCGCCGAGGTAGACGTTGTCGCCCATCCCGATCTCGTCGCCGTAATAGATGATCGGCGTCCCCGGCATCGACATCAGCAACGCGTTCATGATCTCGATCTGCCGGCGACCGTTGTCCATCAGCGGCGCGAGACGCCGGCGAATGCCGACGTTGATCCGCATTCGCGACTCACGCGCGTACTCCTTGTACATGTAGTCGCGCTCGTCGTCGGTCACCATCTCGAGCGTGAGCTCGTCGTGGTTCCGCAGGAAGATCGCCCACTGGCAGTCCTCGGGGATCGGCGGCGTCTGCCGCATGATGTCGACGATCGGCGTGCGGTCCTCTTTGCGCAGCGCCATGTACATGCGCGGCATCACCGGGAAATGAAATGCCATGTGGCATTCGTCGGATTTCCCGAAGTACTGCCTAACGTCCGTCGGCCACTGATTTGCCTCGGCGAGAAAGATCCGATTCTCGTACTCGGCGTCGAGCGTAGCACGCAGATCCCTCAGTACCGCATGAGTCTCTGGTAAATTCTCGCAATTGGTGCCGTCGCGCTCGATGAGATACGGTATCGCGTCCAGCCGCAGTCCGTCGACGCCCAGCCTGAGCCAGAAGCGCATCACGTTCTTCACCGCCTCGACCACCTCTGGATTATCAAAGTTCAAATCGGGCTGGTGGCTGAAAAAGCGGTGCCAGAAGAACTGCTGCGCGACGGGATCCCACGTCCAGTTGGACGTCTCCGTATCGGTGAAGATGATGCGCGTACCGGCGTACTTGTTCGGATCGTCGCTCCACACGTACCAGTTGCGCTCGCGCGAATCCTTCGCCGCGCGGCGCGCGCGCTGGAACCATGGATGTTGGTCCGACGTGTGATTGATGACGAGCTCCGTGATGACTTTCAGATCGCGTTCGTGCGCGGCGTCGAGGAATGCCTGGAAGTCTTCGACGGTGCCGTACGTCGAGTTGATCGCCTCGTACGACGAGATGTCATACCCATCATCGCGCAGCGGTGACGGATAAAAGGGCAGAAGCCAGACGCACGTCGCGCCGAGCTGCTGGATGTAGTCCAGGCGATCGGTCAATCCACGAAAGTCCCCGTAGCCATCCGCGTTCGCGTCGCGGAACGACTTCACGTGGGTTTGATAGACGATTGCGTCTTTGTACCAGAGGGGATCGGACATGGAGAGATGGGGCTAGGGGCTAGGGGAGTAGGGGCTAGAAGTCGATTCCCTAGCCCCTATGCCCCTAGACCCTCGACCCTGAAGACATGCCCAACCTGCCCCGTCATCGGATCCAGCCGCACGTAGTTGCGCGCCCCGCGCCACGTGTAGCGCACGCCCGTTAGTAAATCCTGAACCATGTAAGTCGCGTCGTCGGGCAGTCCCAGCTCGGCCAGCGGGACGTGCACCATCGTATCGTGCGCCGTGCGCGGATCGAGCGTCACCGCGACGAGCAGATCGCGCTCGCCGTCGTCCACGTCGTCGATCATCGTCTGTGGTACCGTGTAGTACGACGCTCGTCCTCCCGTCCATTCTCGTGGGCGCACGGTCGCTGCCTTTCGGTAAAAGAGCACTCGCGGATTCTCGCTCGTGTGAAACGTGAGATTGTCTTGGCGCTGCAATGCGCGATTCTCGCGCCGCACCCGATTCAGGAGCTGGATCATCGGGTTGAGGTTGCCCGGCGCCTCCCAATCGCGCGGCTTGATCTGATACTTCTCCGAATCCAGATACTCCTCACTGCCCGGGCGCACCGGCACATTCTCGAAGAGCTCGTATCCGCTATAGATGCCATAGAGCGGCAGGAGCGTTGACGCGAGCAATAAGCGTATGCGAAACGCCGCCGGCCCGCCGTGCACGAGATACTCGTTGAGGATGTCGGGTGTGTTCACGAACAGGTTGCCGCGGAAGTACTCGACCATCGGTGTGTTCGTGAGCTCCTCGAAGTAGTCGCGCAGCTCCCAGTCGGTGTTCTTCCACGTGAAGTACGTGTACGACATCGTGAAGCCGAGCTTGCCGAGACTCTTCATCTTCTTCGGACGCGTGAACGCCTCGGCGAAGAAGATCGTGTCGGGGTGGTCGCGCTGCACTTCGGCGATGACCCACTCCCAAAACGGCAGCGGCTTCGTGTGCGGATTGTCGACTCGAAACGTCTTTACCCCGCGCGCGATCCAGTACAAGAAAATATCCCGGCAGGCGTTCCAGAGATTCTGCCTGTCCTCGCACCAGAAATTGAGCGGGTAGATGTCCTGATACTTCTTCGGCGGATTCTCGGCGTACTGGATCGTCCCATCGGGTCTGATGTGGAACCAGTCGGGATGCTCTTTCACCCACGGGTGATCCGGAGAGCACTGGAGCGCGTAGTCGAGCGCAACGTCGAGTCCGTGTGCGGTCGCGGTGCGGACAAATCGCTCGAAGTCCTCGACGGTACCGAGCGCGGGCTCGATTGCCGTGTGGCCGCCATTCTCGTTGCCGATCGCCCACGGACTGCCGACGTCGTCGGGCTCGGGCGTCAAGCTGTTGTTCTTCCCTTTTCGAAACGTGCGACCGATCGGGTGAATCGGCGCCAGATATACGACGTCGTAACCGAGCTCCGCGAGGCGCGGCAGCCGCTTCGCGGCGTCGTCGAAGGTCCCGTGACTACCGTCGGCCGCCTGCGAACGCGGAAAGAGCTCGTACCAGGCGGCGAAGCGCGCGCGGGGCCGATCTACATAGACCGAGAGCTCACGTGAGTAACAGGTGAGATCTCGCGGCGGGAAGAGCTCGTTCATCTGTGTGAGCAAATCCTCATCGAAGGCGCGCTGGATCCGCGCCTCCGCGGACGTGTCGCGCCGATCCTCGAACATGCGCGCCGTCTGGAGCAGCGACGCGCGGATCGGTGGCGACTTGGCCCGCCGCGCCGCCGCGCGCACGAGCAGCGCCCCCTCGAGCAGCTCGACGTGCACGTCCTGCTCGGCGTCGACCTTCTTCCGAAGCTCGGAGCGCCACGTGCCGAACGCGTCCGTCCACGCCTCGACGCTGAACCGCCACATGCCGAGACGGTCGACGACAAAGGAGCCGAACCACCGATCGTTATCGAAATCGAAGGTCAGCGGTGACGAACACCAACCTGGATCGCCCGGCCCTTTGTAGATCGCGCGCGCGGCGAGCAGATCCTGTCCTTCCTTGAAGATGTCGGCGCCGATCCAGACCCTGTCGCCGACGACGCGCTTCACGGCGTACAGTCCCCCGTCCAGCCCCGGCGTAACGCATTCGATCACGAGATGGTCGAGGCCGCGGCCCGGTGACCGGCGATCGCGTTTGGATGCTGCGGGCGGATTAGGCGCCAAGGGATAGGGGTTGGGGAATAATGAGGCGCTCACAAGCAATAACGATGCGCCTATTCAGGGGAGAAGAGCAACGGCGGGACTGTGACTGGAACTGGGGACGTACCCCGACCCCCGCGGCCGGCTTCAGTGGACCCTCCGGGGCACTATGCACAACACTGGGTTCTTCGGCAATTCTCGGGACGAGTCGCGTCGAGGGCGAGCTCCAGAAGCGAGACGTGAGTAATGAGATCTGGCTTTTTCGAAGTCGCACTCAGGCCCCACGGAGTAGGCCCGATCTCACCACTCACTTCTCGAGTCTCGAGCTCGCGCGCTTTCCCGAGATTCCCCGATGATCCCGATACGCCGCGCACGGGATGGCCGGCAATGCACGTGACCTCACTCCACCGTACACGTCAGCTACGAGGCCCCATCCCCCTTCGCCCGTGCGCCTTCTCTCCATCCCCGCTCTTCTAATCGGCATCGCGCTCGCGATCGTTTTCTTCAAGGTCTACGGGCTCGTCACGCGCCCCTCCGTGCCGCTGCCAGTCGCGGTGATCGTTTCCCAGTTCGCGCCCGACGTCGAGATTGGCGCGCGCGTCTCGAACGCCAAACACGGCGTCGCCGCGATGACCTACGTGCCCCACCTCGGCTTCGTCGGCGTTCCGAACGCGCACAGCCCCAACACGCCCACCGGTCGCACCGTCAACTTCTCGCAAGTGCGACTCCTCCTCGACGAGCGAACGCGGGGCGAGCTGCGACCCGATCCCGCAAAGGCGCGCGTCGACGCCGTCGAGGTCGTGACCGGAGAAGCCAGCGCCGCCGACGACATCGAAACGACCATCGCCGCCGCCTTCCGCCGTGTTCCAGTCCAGGGATGTCTCCGGACGCCCGAGGAAGACCGCCTGCGCCAGGTGCGAGTCTGGATCACGCCTAACGAACGAGGCGGCGTGGCGGTGATCAGCGACTTCTTCATCGGTGCGCCCTCGCCGTCGCACGGGCCGTACATGACGAACGTCATCGCCTTCGTCGGCAAGTTCGACGGCGGACGAACGCTGCGCGGCAATTATACGAACGCCGCCTGCACCGCGATCTCGCAGCCGACATGATCCCGCGCTACTGTCTTTACCTAACGACGATCGCCATCGGCGTGGCGGCGTGTCAACGTTACCCGCGTGGCGACGCCGCGGAGCTTGCCCTCGCTGCTGCCATATCGGACAGCCTCACGCTCGCCGTCGCCGACTCGCTCGGCTCCTCGCAGGGTTTGGTCGTCAGCCTGCAGGGCGCGACGACGGAGACGCTTTCGGCCTGCAACGATCGCGTCGACGCCTCGGGCTGGCAGAGCGTCGGCTCGGGAATCGTCGAGACCGAAGTGCCGGAGGACTTCACCACCGGCAGCCAGACGAGTCAGTCCGCGAGCTGGACCGGGGCCGCAGGGACCCTGCGCGCGTCCTCACACCGCGGCGCCGCGCACGCCGGCTGGTGGACCAACAGCATCACCAGCGAGTGCGACGTCTTCATCTCGGGCGCGCCCGCTCATATCGATCTCGTGTCGACGACGTACGGCCGGTCGGTCTACGCGATGATCCAGGCCCGCGACGCGCCCGCGATCGAGCTCGAGGGCCAGGCCCGAACCGTCGCCGGCCAGGCGCAACTCCTTCACGCGATCAGAACCGCCCGCATCTCGGCGGCCTGGGGTCGCTGAATAATTTCGATTTCCTCGATGATCCCCACCTTCACTTCATTTTCTTCAGCGCCAAAGGCAGTAACGACATCAACATGAGCACCCCGCTCGCGATCCCGACGTCCCAGTACGCGTGCGTCTTCGCCCCCTGGAGCCCCCGCACCAGGCTGTCCGCGAAGTACGCGAACACCACCGTCGTCGGGAGGATTCCAATCGCCGTTGCCGCGACGTAGACCCCGAATCGCGTCCGCGCCAGGCCTGCCGCAAAGTTGACGACGCTGAGCGGAATCACCGGGACGAGCCTCAAGCGCAGCAGCGTCATGAAGCTCGTCGACTGCGTGAGCGCGGCACCGACCGCCCGCTTCGCCAGCCAGCGCCGCGCAGTCTCGCGGCCAACGAAGCGCGCGATCGCGTAACCGAACATCGTCCCCACGAGTGCCGCGGCCCAGCTCAGTGCGCTGCCGAGGAGGTGGCCGAAGATCGCGCCGGCGGCGACCGTGAATGGAAGCGCGGGAAAGCCCGCTGCCGTCGTCACCGAGCAGAGCAGAAAGAAGAGCACCGCGACCGACGCGAGATTGTGTCCACTCTGGAGACTCTCGATCATCGCCGTCGCGTGCTGCAAGTCGAACCATCCCAGCTTGAACGCGACTATGGTGAGCACGACGATGACGGCCGCGAGCGCAGCGATACGAAGCAAGGCGCTACGTCGCGTGCGCCGTTTGTCGTACGAGCCGCCGACGCCTGCACCGATTGTGGGTGGAACCGCCAATGCTTCGTGCTCCGCGCTCGTCGCCACTGCCTTCTCCAGGATACGCATTCCCCGTGGGTAGTCAGTTTTCGTGCCCGGGTCTGCGTTCAGGAGACTACCGGTTCCACGGACAATCCACTCGCTGGAGCGTCATCCCCACGCCTCGCCCGGCGACGCCGCCAGCGGACAACATCGAGTCCGCGGCGACCTTGAGCTCCACTGGCGTGCGGCCGAACGAGATGCGAACGCCGCCTGGGACTGGCTGCCAGGACGCGCTGTCGATCCGCCGCGCAGCGTGGTCGGCGACTGAGCTGACGGCGAACGTCGTCGCCGGAGGCTGGCTGCCAGCGACCGACGGCCGGCGTTCGGCCATCACCTGATCGAAGCGCAACGTGTCGAGCGACAACAGCTTCGGGAGCGGCGCGAGCGAATCCCCTCGCGCGGCGACGGAGTAACAGCCTGCGTACTGTGGCTGTGGTGCGAGCAGCCTTACCGCCATGCGCGCCGTCACCGGCGCTCCGGCGCGCTTCAGCTCGCCCCCGGCGACTGCCGGCGCAGCAGTGGCGGTGACCGACGCGTTAGCCTGCGCCGCGAGTCGCCGAGCCGAATCAGTTCGGACCAGATCGCGCGCCGGGGCGGCCGGCGCCACCGCAACGGAATCCATGCTCGACGATACCCGGCTCACAGCCGCACTCTGCATCTCCTCGCCCGCCGCCTTCCTTCCTGGCGACGGCAATGGCGCAGGAGCGGGAGCCGGCGCCGGAAGCACGAGAACCTTCGCCCTCTGCCGTTCGCTTGGCTCTGGGCGGGCGAAGCCAATCGAGTCCGCGACTGTAGGCACCACCGCGGGAGTTGGCGTCGCCGGCACCGGCTGATTGCGCGCCGGTTGCCCGGCTTTGATCGGGTAAATGCCCGCGACAGGCGGCGACCCCGGCTTGTTATGCATAACGAGCGCGGTGCCGGCTGCCATGATGACGATTGCCGCCGCCGCGGCGCGCGCAGGCGTCATGTGCGTCACCGTCCATAACGAGCGCGGACGCCGCGTCGCGGCCGAGCCACTTCCGAACGTGCCGCCCCCACCACCAGGTATTACGCCCGACGGCACGTCGTCGAGAGCCGCGAGAATTCGCGACGCGCCCGCGACGAGACCGCGCGCTTCGGCGACGGCGTTCGCGCACATCGCGCACTCCGTCACGTGCTGCTCGACGCGAGCCGATTCCTCCGCGTCGAGCGCACCGTCGAGCCAGGCGTGAATGGTTCCTTCCTCAAGATGCTGCATGCGTACCTCGTGTACCGAGCTTGTCGCGTTGCATCGCTTCGTGCGCTTCGACCAGTCGACGTCGCGCTCTGGCGAGCGTTGTGCCTACCGATCCGACCGAGAGCTCCAGTGCCGCGGCAATCTCGTTATAGTCCAATCCTTCTTCTCGCATCAGGAGCGCCTCCCGATCCCTTTCGGTCAAGCACTCCAGAGCACGCCGGGCCGCCGCTGCCTCTTGCGCCCGCTCGAGCGACGTCGGCTCGGGCTCGACCGCTTCCTCTGCGCGTGCCTGTTCGCGGAGGAGCTCCAGGTGCCGCCGTCGCCGCGCGTCCTTGCGTGCTTCGTCCCGCACGAGATTCGTCGCCACCGCGAAGAGCCACGCGCGTTCGCTCACGATCGTCTCCTGCCGCAGGGCGCGCACGAACGTCTCCTGGGCGATTTCCTCCGCCCAGTCGCGATCACCGAGTCGCCTAACGAGATACCGAACCAGCGGCTGGTGATAGGTGTGGAAGAGACGGTCGATGTCGGTCAATATCCTCTTCTTGTCGAGCGAAGCGACGACGGATGTACTGTGTGTACGTAGAAGCCGAGCTTCAGATACGAGATTGCTCGCGGCTCGAGCTCAATCTCGCACCTCGTTGCTGCCTTCTCGCTGCTCGGAGCTGGGCTCGCCGATGGTGGGTGAGATGCCTGAGTGTCACATCGAAAGGGCCGGATCTCACCACTCACTTCTCGAGCCTCAAGCTCGCTTTCCCGGAATTCTGTGATGACATTGCGTTACCAACCCTTCACGAACGCACCTACATCCGTTGCGCTCAACTGTTCTGACCCACTCTCACTGACGATCACCGTCACCGCCCGTCCCTGCGCCGTCACCCGGTCGCCGACCGCGAAGATCGCGCGCAGCTCGGGTACGGCGTCGATCAGATCAAAGTACGCCTTTGAGAACGCTTTGATCCGAACCGTCTTCGCCGACGCGCCAGTCGGAGCGGGGCGAAGATCCGTCCACGTGCCATCCTTCAGTATGAACGTGTGCGAGCCCGCGCGCTTCGTGGCTCTGGCAAGCGCTCCGCCCGCGACAGTCCTGGTCGAATCGAAGTATGCCAGGGACGTCGCCGCGCGTTGTGCCGACGCCGCCTTCGCCTGCTCGAACGCCTGATCGCGCATCGGAGCCGCTGCCGGCGACATTCCCACCGGTAAACCGCGTCGCTGCAGCCCACCTCCGTTCGCGACCATGTTCGGCTCCGTCACGAGATACGACGTGAACTCCGTCGGGATTCCAAAACGCTCACCCAATCCCCGAATCTCGTCGTCGATCTCGCTCGACGCGCCATTCTTGCGCTTCTCGGCCGCGAGCCAGCCGATGCGCTGCGTCGCCCAGAGTCGCGCGACGAATGGATTGTCGCGTTCGCGGTCCGGGAAGTCCACCGTCGACGTCCAACGCACGGTCTGGCCGCGATGTTTCCCCTCGAAGATGACGCGCGCGCTGCCGTGCCCTGCATAACGAGCGAGCAGCACGAGGTCCTGGCCGGCGAACAGGTCCACCGGCTGCTCCGGCAGGATCTTCGAGAGCCTGACGTCGCCATCGGTGTGCACGCGAACATCCGTGAGCACGGGATCGGTGATGCGACTGGCGACGAGGCTCACCGCGCGCTCGACCGATTCATCCGGACGAACGAACTGCGCCGTACCCTGTCCCTGAAGCGCGAGCTGCTCGAGTAGCGTGACGTTGACGTCAGCGCCGACTCCGAACGTGAATACCCGCGCCGCACCGCGATCATGACTGGCCGCGTCGGCAATGTGCGCGGGATCGCGCTCTCCAACCGTCGGCTCGCCGTCGGTGATGAACAACACCACCGGCATGCGCTCGCTTGCTTCGGGTCCGCGATTCGCGCCTAACGCTTCACGCAGCGCGCCCGAGATGTTCGTCGACCCCTGCGCCTCCAGAGCGTTCAGATATTGCTCGGCCGCGCGCAGATTCTCCGGCGTCGCGCCTACGAACTCGTCGCGGAAGGTGTGCACGTCCGACGAAAAGTCGATGAGCCGGAAACGATCCTCGGCGCGGAGCGTACCGAGCAGCTGCCGCCCGGCAGCGCGCGCCTGCTGCATCTTGACGCCGCTCATCGAGCCCGAGACGTCGAGCACGAGGGTGACGTCGCGTGGCGTGACGTCGCCGCGCGCCATCGTATTGGGCGGCGCCAACGAGATGAGCGCAAAGCCGTCCTCACCGCCGGGCGCATTCGCGAGCACACTGATCGCAGCCTCGTTGTGCGCCCGCACCGGAATCAGCAGCGTGAGCTCACTCGCGTCCCCGCGGACGTCGACGCGCCGCTCCGTGTCGTTGTCCGCCACGTCCACCGCGTGCGTCGGCGAGTACGCGGTTCCCAGATCGGGCGTGCGCGGATATATGAAAGTGAATGTCGTGTTACCGCGATCGGCAGGAGTCCATTCCCGCGTCGGTGCCGGCTGGTTCTTTGCACCGCGGAAGTAATCGACGCGCAGTGCGTCCCCCTCCCGCTCGGCCACCATCTGGAAGCGCACGACGACGCGCTTTTCCTCGCCGGGGTTGATCGGAAAGATGCGCGCTCGCAGCAGCCCGTAACCCATCCACTCGACGAGCGCCGGGTCGCGCTGGCGCCTCACGATGTCCTCGTAAATGCGCCGCGCGTCGGCGGCGTTCATCGTCTCACCGCTCACGAGCTCTCCATTGATGGAGAGCTTGAGGTCCTGGAACGCGGCGCCTTTGGGCAGCGGGAACATATAGTCCGCCTCGCCGACGCGCGCGCCATTGTTTACGAAACGCTCTTCAACCTCGTAGCGGACGACGCGCGACGCGCCGTTGCCAACGAGCTCCGCTCGCACGTCGCTGCGCACCCTCACGACTTGCGCATCGCACGCCTGTATCGGCAACGCCGGCTGCACCCGATCGATCGGCATGAAGCACGGGCGAGGTACCACCCATCCTTGCGCCGATGCCGTCAACGGTACCGCCGCCAGCGCAATGACAACGAATGTCCGCATGTTGATCCCCTGAAAAGGTTGCTCCTAGGAGACGGAGGAGACGCGCGAACTTGCACACGCGCGGGAAAACGGAGGGCGATCAGGCATAATGACCCGTCGAAGCAGGCTAAGTCCACTAGACTCAGGCAATGCGAGGCAAGGGAATCACCTACGATACCGGCTTTCTCAGCGCCGGTACGAGCACGCATGAACCATTCGATCCCGCGGTCGTCAGGCGCGAGCTGCGGATCATCCGCGACGAGCTGCACTGCAACGCCGTCCGAATCACCGGAGGCGACGTCCACCGATTGGAAGTCACCGCCGATGCGGCTGCCGATGCGGGGCTCGAAGTCTGGATCTCGCCGTTCACGAACGGCCTGACGATCGACGCGCTGCTCGAGCTCCTCGGCGAGTGCGCGGTGTTCGCGGAGCGGCTGCGGCGAGGAGGACGAGAGATCGTCCTTCTCACCGGATCCGAGGTCCGCGCTCGCATGAAGGATTTCTTGCGCCGCGCGGTGGACGTCGTCCGCGCACGATTCGCAGGAAGGGTGAGCTACGCGTCGCTGCCGCACGAGGGAGTGGACTGGACACTGTTCGACTTCATCGCGACCGACGCGGGATATCGAACCGGGCCGATGGCCGCGTACTTCCGCGACCAGATCCGCGCGTTCGTGGCGCACGGCCGATCGTTAGGGAAGCCGGTCGCGATCACCGAATTCGGATGCGCGTCGTTTCACGGCTCGGCCGACGCCGGCGGCAGCGAGCTGACGATGATCCTCGCGAGCCGCGGGATCGTCAAAGTGCTCGATGGCGAGAGTGGCATAGCCGTTAGGCGCTGGGAGCCGAAGGCCGCGTTCGACAGGCTGGCGGCGTACTACTCACAATCCGCTGGAGACGCGAGGTGAGTGAGCTTCAGACGCGAGCCTGCTCGTGGCTCAGCTCAATCTCCCCGCTGGTTGCTGCCTTCTCGCGGCTCGGAGCTGGGCTCGCCGTACCGGGTGAGATGCGAGCACGCCACTTCGAAAAGGCCGGATCTCACTGCTCACATCTCGCGTCTCGAGCTCGCTCACATCTCGCGTCTCGAGCTCGCTCACGTCTCGCGTCTCGAGCTCACGAGTTAAACGAAGCCTGATGACCCTACGCCGCGACTCGCTGCACTCTTCCCTCCAAATCCTTCATCATCGCGACGAACTTCCCCGCGACGCCAGGCTCGAACTCGCTACCCGCCCTCTCCGCGATGTACTCGAGCACCCTCGTCGCCTCCCACGCCGCCCGATAAGGCCGATTCGTTCGCAACGCGTCGTAGACATCACACACGTGCACCAAAACACTCGCCGGATGACACGCGCGCTGAAAATGACAGTGCGGGTATCCGCCTCCGTCGATCATGATGTGATGCTCGTAGGCCACTGCCGCCGCCAGGTCGAGATCGCGATCACTCGTTATGATCAACCGTGCGCCGTCAGACGGATGACGCTGCATCACCGCGCGCTCGTCATCCGTGAGCTTGCCGGGCTTGTTCAGGATCTCTGTCGGCACGCGCACCTTCCCGAGATCGTGCAGCAGTCCGGCGACGCCGAACGTCCGCACCTCGCGCGGACCCAGCCCCAGATACTCGGCCAGCGCCATCGTCAACACGGAGACGTTCAGCGAGTGCGTCGTCGTGTATTCGTCGAACTCACGAAGCTCGAGCAGCGGCACGAGCATGTGTCGCTCGCCGTGCATCGCCAGCGAGAGCGACCGCACGACGGCTTCCGCTTCGGCCAACGGCAACGTGCCGTGCTCACCGACTTCGCCATGCATCCACTGAACCGCGGCTGCTTCCTCGTCGAGCGAGAAGGCGATCGTCGCGACCGGCACTTTTGCTTCAACGACGTCGGTCAACTTCTTCGCTTCGCCGCGCACACCGATCGCGCCGAACTTGATTGCGCCAGGCCGCGTCTGTCGCGCCTCCGAGCTGTCGATCGCCGCGAGCGTTAGGCGCGCGAGCACCTGCTCGAGAAACTCTTCGTATTCCTCGCGCGTGACGTCGGGCTCGAACTCGAGCCGCTGCACGCCGGCGTCGCCGAGTCGCGTCGCCCATTCCCATTCTCGGAGATCGCGCAACGAGAGCTGGCCGTACACCGTCTCCTCACCGAGGAAGGAGAACTGCGGCTTCGGATCCTCGACCTGCAGCTCACGCAGCGCGGAATACGAGCGATCGATCGCACGCTCGCGCGCAGGATGCTTGCTCGTGTAGAGCGCCATCGTCGACAGCGCTTGAGCGAGTGAGGTGAGGAATTTGAAGGGGTCGGGCACGGTGATAGGGACTAGGGAACTCAGGGGTTAGGGGCTAGGGCTGGAGGGGCATCACAGCTTTTGCTTTTGTCCGGCTTTGTCCGGCTCCGTCTGGTCTTGTCCGTGTCAAGCAGTAGATACGTGCGCCGCCTGTGGCCAGCGCCACTCCGGGATGGCAAACCATAATGCGTTAAGCCGCACGCGGCGGTTGAACCGGCACCTGCCCTTTCACCACATTCCGCACTTCAGCGATCTTGCTCCGCGACGCCAAACCAAGAACCTCCCCCGCCTCAGGATCCTGCCTCCACGACATCCAGATCGCCGTCAGCGCCGCCAACGTCTCTGGCGACGTCGGCAAGAGTTTGCGACGACGCAGGAGCGCGGATCGTGTCGTCACGCGATCGATGAGCCAGCGCAAAGTGTCCGACGTTCGCATCGTCGCGACCGCGCGGATGCCTAACGCGCGCAGCGACGCGTCGAGCTCGCCGCGCTCCACGCGCCCGCGGATGAGCGACAATCCCTCGCGTGAGCAGCGCTCCAGCGCGTTCGTGAGCGCGAGATACACGATGCGCCCGTCTTCGTCACCGAGGCCGGCGAGCAGCGCCTCGTCCCGCTTGGGACCGCGGAGCAGGAGCCGCACCGCCTCGCGCCTGACGTGAGCGTCCTCGTGCCGCAGAAAGCGCCGCAGGTCCACCTCGAGTGGGAGCGGCATCTCCGGCGTCATCAATTTGCCGAGCAGCATGAGCAGCTCGCGCTGCGCAACGGCGCGGCCGCCGCCCTGGGATGCTTCGGCAAGGCGCTTCGCGACCGACGAAACCGCAGCTGCTCCTCCCTTGGCCACGATCTCGTAGAGCCGCTCGCGCGCCCTCGCCTCCGTCGCCCGCTCCGCCGCCTCGAGCAGGGCCGGCGCGCTCGCGACGCCCGTCAGCCTGACGAATCGCTCGACCACCGGAAATTCGATCCGGTCGGCGCCGAGCAGCCGCTTGAGCGTGCCCGTATCGGCGAGATGCTTCACGATCGCATCGGCCATCGCGCGATCCGGTGCGCCGTCGACCATCTCGAGGAGAGCTCCGACCCGTCCCTCCTGCGCCACACGGTCCACCGCGCGCCACATCGTGTGTCCAACCACTCCCAGCTCGAGCGCCATCTGGACGATGCGTTCCGGCTCGCAGCCGCCGCCGTCGATCGACGCGTTAGGCAACTGGGCGACGTTAGGCGCACCCGCGCGCGACACCTGTTCGAGCACCGCGCTGTACGCCTCGGGATTCGGATCGTCGATCGACCACTGTCCCACGAGCCGGCTCACGGCCTCGCGCAGGCTCCGGTCGGCGACGGCGCGCTGCGACTCGCCCGTCGTCTCCGCCTCCGCATGCTTCGCCATCTTCGACAACACGCGAATCATCGCGTGCGAGACGGTCTGCTTCTCCGCCGCGGCGGCGGCTTTCAGCAGATCGACGACCGCCTCGGCCGTCATCCCTTGTGTCGCGTCGAGCACGAACTTGCGACGCTGTAACGTGTCGCCGCCCATCTCGAGCAGCCGCGTGAGCGTCTCGGGTCGGAGCGCACCGAGCATGCGCGAGATGCGGTTCTGGAGCGCCGCCGCTTCCGTCGCCTGCCCGTCCGAGCCGCCGCCTGCCTTCAGCTCGTTCGCGATCTGCAGCATGTAGCCGACGATGACCTGATCGTACGCCTGCTCGCGGAGGTGCTCGTCGATCGCCCGCGCGACGACCGACGGCTCGAGTGGCGTCGAGTCGTCCGCGGCGCTAGTGGAATCGGCGGCAAGCGCCGCGCGTGCGAGTCCCACCCAGAGTTGGGCCGCGCGTCCCGCGCCCATCTGATTCTCGTTCTGCTTCAGGGAGTCGTCGTCGAGCAGCTCGAGCCGGTCGTACGTGAGCGCGTAAAGGCGGACGTGATCCCACTTTCCCGCCAGCTCGTCGGTCATGAGGCCGAGCGGTCGCTCCATCCGTCCCGCGTCCATCGCCAGCGTCGCGAGCGTCTCCGCGATCTCGCTCCGCTCCACGCCACGCGTGACCTTCACGGCGCCGAGGTGGTGCCGATGTAGCCTCTGGGCGAGCTCCTGAAGCAGCGGGTGATTCGGGTCGGTCGCGACTCCCTCGATCACGAGCTGCCGGCGCGCGACGCCGATGGAGAGTGACGGCCGATCGACGAGCAGTCCCCAGAGCTTCCTCGAGACGGCGTCCACCGCGCCCTCGAGCAGGGGATGTCCCGGGGGATAGATCGCGTGCTTGTGCATCGCGATCGAGAGCTCGACGAGAAAGTCCGCGAGCTCGCGCGAGAGCATCGCCGCGCTTGGGGCGCCCGCAGTCCCCCCGTCGGGCGACGACCCGGAGGGTGTGCTTGGTGATCCTGTGGGCGGATTCACTGGCGTGACGCGAAGATGACGGAGGGCGGTTTTTGGACCAAATGTTTGACGACCGATAACCCCCGCGCGTGACGGCGCCCACCCTCAGCCCTCGGCGCTCTGCCCTCCGCCGCCATGGCACTCCCATTGCCCCAATAGGTGCTCGGTTGTTGGTGGTTGGTGGATTCGGACTACCAACGACCAACCACCAACCACGAGCGACTCCCATGTCAGACGAGAAAGAGCAACAACCCGCGCACGTACCTAAAACGTCGCCGACTGGTGTCGGTTCGGAGGCGACGGAAGGCATCCACGGCGCCGACGGCGATCGCGCCGAGGCGCACAACACGGGACTGACGGGGAAAAAGACGGGACGAAGCAAGAAGGACGAAGATCGATCGGGTTCCGAGCCGATCGAGAGTCACGACGGCGAGTACCGGAGCAAGTACGGCGGCGGCTCGCGCGAGGAGGATGACTCGAATTCCGGGAAGGGTTGAGGGCAATGGGGCACGGGAAGCTTCCAACGATCGGCGAAACGTTCGACGCATTCACAAATTCAAAACATCACTGGGCGCGGAGCCGTCTCTGCACACGGAGTCCGTCAGCGGTTTCAGCGCCGTGTCAGCGGTTTCAGCGACCCCCAGGCCCGAAACTCCGTGAAGAACCTGGTTTCGCGTAGCATTGGAGCTGTTCGTTACACACCACTAACCTTCTTTAGTCTTTACTTATCGTGAACTCGAAAGGCTCTACGGCGCGTCGCTCTTCCCTCTCCCAGCGCGCCGCTCGATACGTTGTGCTGATCGCGCTCGCCACACTCGGCGCCCAGCGCGCAACGGCACAAATTCCCGGCAATCACTTCTGGGGCAGCCTCGGTGGCGGCTTCGGGCATTCGGGTCCCGCCAATTCCACCGGCCAGGATCAGTTCAGCGGACCCAGTGGCGACGCGGCCATTGGCGTCCAGATGACTGCACGCGGCGTCATCGCATTCGAGGTCGCCGGCTGGCACAAGGACACCCCGATCGGAAGCTCGCGATCCGTCTTCGCGTCGCTGACGTTCATCGGCTATCCCTTCGGCTCCGTTCTGGACAATTTGTACTTTCAGGGCGGTTTAGGAGTTGGTAATGGCTCGTTTCCAACAGCGCAGACGACGACCACGCCATCTCGGCTGAACATGACTCGGCCGGCGCTCCAGATTGCGCTGGGTTACGACATTCCAATCGCCTGTCCGATGTGGATCGCTCCCTTCTTCCAGAGCTACGGGACGTTCGGCGGCCGCCGCATTACGACGGCGCTCGGCCCGAGCGAACATGGATCCGCCAACGCGGTCCTCTTTCATGCCGGCATCGCGCTGCGCTTCTCGCACCCTGGACCAACGGGCAATTGTCGGAGTCGCGGAGCGAACATGCTGGCGCCGTAGCGCGCAGAGTCGGGCAGAGAGTTGAGGGCAGAGGGCAGAGGGCAGAGGGCAGAGAGTAGAGAGTAGAGAGCAGAGAGTAGAGCGTGCGGCGAACGAGCGACGGCTGTGGCCTGCGGGCCACGACACGTGATCACGCTCTGCGCGCAATACTCTCTGCCCGCAACCCTCTGCCCTCTGCCCAGCAACCCTCTGCCCTCAACCCTCTACCCTCTGCCCAAGTGCACTCTGACTGAAATCGCGTTCGCCGCGATTCACGACTGCTAAGCAGTCGAACACCAAAAGCATCGCTCGTACCAAATGACGTCGTTGACGACGCATTGTACGCGCGCTCTCTTATCCGCCGCGCGAATTTCTCGCGCGCGACGTGCTGCGCGCCCATGCACCACGTCGCTTGGCGAGCGCGACGCAGAATTCTCGTCTTCACGATTCCAGTGGCACGCCGTTTTCCTTAAGTGCAGTTGCAGAGCGGTTGATTTGAACTCGATGTTCTCTCGCGCGACGACTGCAGCGCTCGTTCGGCAGACAAAGAGCTTCGATTCACCATCAAGGTGCGACACTAATCCGGCTGTAACATGCGCTCCCGTTTCACGACACCGAACGTCCCTCGCCGCGTCGCCTTTGGCGCGGCTGCTGTGGCGATCTTCGGGTGCGCGCAGGCATCTCAGCCGGGCCTGTCGAGCACGAAGCCGACCGTAGCAACTGCCGGTTATTACAGCTTCGCCGCCAACAGCGCCCGACCACTTGTCGCTGCGCATACCGTCTCATTCGCGCTCGATCGCATCGATCAGCGCGACCTGCCGCTCGATCACACTTACCGCCACAACGGTACCGGTCGCGGCGTCACCGTCTACGTATTCGACGGCGGCGTCTCCATGGATCATCCCGAGCTCGTTGGTCGGGTCCGTCGTGGCTACTCGGCGTTTCCCGAAGATCCGGCCCTCTGCAACGCGCACGGCACCGCTGTCGCCGGCGCGATTGCGGGCAAAACGCTCGGCGTCGCGCCCGAAGCCGAGATCGTCGACGTGAAGATGGTGCAGTGCGAGAAGCTGCGCGGAACGATCAAGGGCATCGTCGACGGAGCGAAGTGGGCCATCGAAGACCACAAGCGGCATCCGGGCACGCCCGCCGTCGCGAACTGGTCGTTCATCGCCGATACCGCTGCGCGCATTCCGGCGCTCGACAGCTCCGTCGCCGCGCTCCGCGCCGCTGGCATTCCAGTGGTCGTGTCCGCAGGCAATCTCGAGATCAACGCGTGCCGCGTGTCGCCGGGGAATGCCGAAGGTACGATCGTAGTCGGCGCGTCGGCGCTCGTGCGTGACAGCGATCGCGGTGCAGGCGACCCGATCGATCGGCGCGCGCCAGGTACCGCATGGGGACCGTGCGTCGATGTCTACGCTCCAGGCGATTCCGTCCTTCTGCCCAGTCTCGACAAGGATCAGTCGCCAACTGTGCAACTCTGGAACGGTACGTCGATGTCGGCAGGCTACGTCTCCGGTGCGGCCGCGCTCTTCCTCGAGTCGAACCCAACGGCGACGCCCGACGATGTCGGTCAGTACCTTCGCCAGACGTCGACCAAGAACGTAGTGCGCGACGCGAAGAGCCCGTTCAGTCGGATGCTGTTCGTCGGTCCGCGTTCGGAAGTGAAGATTGCCGCGCGAGGCGATTCGAAGGGCCCGTAGAACGGGGCTAGATGGCTAGGTCCCAGGAGTTATGAGCTCCTGGGACCTTTGTTTTTTCTCGGTGGGGGGGACTCGTATTTTTCTTATCGTGTGTATGAACGGCTCACCGATAGTATTGCTCGATGCACTGCGTGATGGCCTCATCCCAAATGGCTTCTCGGTGTTCAATCTCGGTCACTGTGAGAAAGTGCTCCCGAAATGGTTGGAAACCGACTTCCAAAGCAACTTCCTTGAGCCTTATGATGATCCGCTCAATAGGCCATCCCATTGACTTGAGCTCATCAACGGCTACGCCGATGCGTTGATTGAGAAGTAGGGTGTCAGGCGCAGTCAGCGTGCTCGATTGACTCGCAATTGAGGTGAGACTAGCGCGCACGGCGGTACCGGCAGGTTGTGGGTACATGGCACCCGACTCTAGTCAAAGAATAGTCCCTTCCCTGCATAGTATACGACTTTTCGCTAAGGCGCGTTGGCGTCGAGCTCAGGATGACAACTGGGAGACTATTTTTCACACGTCTCCAGCCAAATCCTCTCATGGCCGTCTCCGATACCACCTCCGCGACCGATCTCGATCTCCTCTGCATCAACACCATCCGCACCCTCGCCATGGATGCGGTTCAGAAAGCGGAGTCCGGCCATCCCGGGACGCCGATGGCGCTTGCGCCGCTCGCGTACCGGCTCTTCATGAAGCACATGCGACACGATCCCGCCGATCCGAACTGGGTCAATCGCGATCGCTTTGTGCTTTCATGTGGACACGCGTCGATGCTTTTGTATTCGTCGCTGTACCTGACTGGCTACGACCTCGGCCTCGATGACCTCAAGCAGTTCCGGCAGTGGGGCAGTCGAACACCCGGCCATCCGGAATATGGACATACACCTGGCGTCGAGAGCACGACCGGGCCGCTCGGACAAGGCATCTCCAACGCCGTCGGTATGGCGCTCGCCGAGTCGCATCTTGCGAC